>CALFYQ010000291.1 GCA_937952085.1 uncultured Paracoccaceae bacterium
CCGTCCGCGCCAGAAATACGCGGCGCGGACGGCGGCGCCTAGGCCGCGGCGTGAGGCTTCGTCAGCGCGGCGCGGAGAACCCGTTCCAGACCGCTTCCAGCTTGTTGCCCCAGGGGTCCCGCAGGTAGGCGCAGTGGACATCCGGCATCGGATAGGCCGCGCGCGGGCCGGGCGCGCCCTCGTCCTTGCCGCCGGCCTTCAGCCCGGCGGCGTGGAAGGCGGAAAGCGCCTCCCGGCTCGGCGCGGCGAAGGCGATGTGCGTGCCGTTGCCGGCGCTCGCCGCGCCCTGGTCGAAGGGTTTCATCACGAGGAACTCCACCGCCTCGCGGCCATAGGCGGCGAAGCCGTCGCCCTTCGCGAGCCGGGTGACCCCGAGCGGGGCGAGCGCCGCGTCATAGAAGGCGGAGGCGGCTTCGATGTCGGGCGCGCCGAGGCTGAGATGGTCGATGGTTCGCATGTCTGGCTCCGATCGGGTTGGGCGCGTCGCGCCCGCCGCCGGCCGTTCCGGCGGTCCCGTCAAGCTGGGCGCCGCGGGACACTCAAGCAATCGATTGGGTTGAGAGGCGGATCAACGGCAAACGGAACCGGACGATCTGCAAAATATGGGGTCAAGCGCCGCGGAACTCGGAGGGCGGCCCGCCGAAATGCTGCGCGAAGGCGCGGCTGAAGGCGGCGGCGGAGCGGTATCCCGCCGCGGCGGCCACGGCCGAGACCGGCCGGTCGCCCCGCTCGAGAAGCGCCAGCGCCTTCTGCATCCGCCAGTCCGCCAGATAGCTCATCGGCCCGGCCCCGATCGCCGCGCGGAACCGCTCGGCGAAGACGGTGCGGGACATGCCGGCCTCCGCCGCCAGCGCCGCGAGCGTCCAGCCCCGCGCCGGCTCCGCGTGGATCGCGCGGAGCGCGCGCCCGAGGCGCGGGTCGGCGAAGGCCGCGAGAAACCGCGCCTCTCCGGCGAGCCCGGCGCGCACCGCCTCGATGAAGACGATCTCCGAAAGCCGGGTGACGGTGGCCCGTGCCCCGGCGCCGCCCTCCGCCACGCGCCGCGCGACGAGGCGAAGCGCGTCGTCGAGCCAGGGCGCCCCGGCCCGCGCCGCGGCCGCGACATGGAGATGGTCGGGCAGGGCGCGGAGCAGCGCATGGTCCGCACCGCGGCGGAACGCGAACTCGCCGCAGATCAACTGCGTCGCGCGCTCGCGCGGCCCCTCGCCGAGCGCGAAGGGCCCGGCCCCGTCGAACCCCGCCGCCGCCAACGCGCGATCGAGCGGCGGCGCCCCGGTCAGCGCCGCGCCCGGCGAGGCGAGCACATGCGGTCGCCCGCGCGGGATGAGGAGGAGGTCCCCCGGCCCCATCTCCAGCTCCACCGCGCCGATCCCGGCGCGGACCCGGCCCTGCACAAGCAGGTGGAACCGCGCCGCCCCCGGCCGTTCGGGCACCGTCACCGACCATTCGCCGTGAAAATCGGTGCGGAAATAGAGAGCCCCCTTGAGGGCGAGCGTTTCGAGGATATCGTCCAGCGGGTCCATCGCTTGACATTCCGTCCGAAGCGGCCGGACGTCCAGCATCAAGGCGAAGGAGACTATCAAACGTGATACAGCGGATCGAAGCCGGGGTTCTCGACCTCGCCTATCTGGAATTCGGCGATTCGGACGGCTGGCCCTGCGTTCTTCTCCACGGCTGGCCCTACGACGCCCATGCCTGCCTCCCCGCCGCGCGCCTCCTCGCGGAGAAGGGGGCCCGCGCCCTCGTCCCCTGGCTCCGCGGCTATGGCCCGACGCGGTTCCGCTCCGCCGAGAGGCCCCGCTCGGGCGAGCAGGCGGCGCTCGGGGCCGACCTTCTCGCCTTTCTCGACGCGCTCGGGATCGAGCGCGCCACGCTCGCCGGCTATGACTGGGGCGGCCGCGCCGCCTGCGTCGTCTCCGCGCTCTGGCCCGAGCGGGTGGCGGCCCTCGTCACCGGCAACGGCTACAACATCCAGTCCATCGCCCGCGCGATGGAGCCCGCCGCGCCGGAGCAGGAGGCGGCCTACTGGTACCAATGGTATCTCTGCCATGAGCGCGGCGCCCGCGGCTTCACGGCGAACGGCCCGGCGCTGGCGAAGTTGCTCTGGCGCATGTGGTCGCCCGAATGGGCCTTCTCCGAGGCCGAGTTCGCCGCCAGCGCCGAGGCCTTCGCGAACCCGGACTGGGCCGCCGTCACCATTCATTCCTACCGCCACCGCTACGGCCTCGTCCCCGGCGACCCGGCCTATGCCGGGATCGAGGCGGCGCTCGCCGCCGGCCCGGCGATCCGCGTGCCGACCGTGATCGTCGACGGCGCGGCCGACGGCGTCGCGCCCTTCGCCGGCGGCGACGTCTCCGCGCGGGATGCGAAGATCACCGGCCCCCACCGCCGCCTCGTCCTCCCCGGCGCCGGCCACAACCTGCCGCAGGAGCGGCCGGCGGACTGGGCCGCGGCGGTTCTGGCCGCCCGCGCGCCCCTCTGACGCGGCGGCCTTTCGCCGGCCGCCGCATGGCCCTATGTCGAAGCGGCCGATTAGTGAAGGAGGCGCCCGATGCGCGACGCGATCATGGCTTTCCGCGATTCCGCCGAGCCTGCCGGGGGCGGCGCCCTCGGCGACCTCCCCGAATGGAAGCTGGACGATCTCTATCCCGGCCGCGACAGCGCCGAGCTGAACGCCGATCTGAAATGGCTGGCGGGCGAGATCCCCGCCTTCGCCGAGGCGGCCCGCGGCAAGATGGCGGCGATGCCGGGCGACGCGCTCGCCGTCATTCTCGGCCGCTACGAGGCGATGCAGACGCGCTCCGGCCGGCTCATGTCCTACGCCTCCCTCCTCTACGCGCAGGACACGACCGACGGCGCCCGCGCCAAGTTCTACGCCGATCTCGAAGGCCAGCTCACCGAGCTGTCGAACCCCCTCGTCTTCTTCACGCTGGAGCTGAACCGGATCGAGGACGCCGCGCTCGAGGCGAAGTTCGCCGAAAGCCCGGCCCTCGCCCGCTACCGCCCATGGTTCGAGCGGCTGCGCGCCTTCCGCCCGCACCAGCTCTCCGATGAGCTGGAGACCTATCAGCACGACATGTCGGTGGTCGGCGCCTCCGCCTGGAACAAGCTCTTCGACGAGACGCTGGCCGGCCTCGAATTCGACGTGGAGGGGGAGAGCCTCCCGCTCGAAGCGACGCTCGATCTTCTCTCCGACGCGAAGCGCCCCCGCCGCGAGGCCGGCGCCAGGGCGCTGACGAAGGTCTTCTCCGACCGGCTCGGCCTCTTCGCCCGCATCACCAACACGCTGGCGAAGGAGAAGGAGATCGAGGACCGCTGGCGGAAGCTGCCGACGCCGCAGCACGCCCGCCACCTCTCCAACGCCGTCGAGCCCGAGGTGGTGCAGGCGCTCCGCGACGCCGTGGTCGCGGCCTATCCTTCGATCTCGCACCGCTACTATGCGCTGAAGGCGAAGTGGCTCGGCCTCGACAAGCTGGAATTCTGGGACCGGAACGCGCCCCTCCCCTCCGCCGACGACCGGAAGATCCCCTGGGACGAGGCGCGGGAGACCGTCCTCTCCGCCTATGAGGGCTTCCACCCGAAGATGGCGGAGCTGGCGAAGCCCTTCTTCGACTACGGCTGGATCGACGCGCCGGCGAAGCCCGGCAAGGCCCCCGGCGCCTTCGCCCATCCGACCGTGACGGAGGCGCACCCCTATGTGCTCCTCAACTATCTCGGCAAGACGCGGGACGTGATGACGCTGGCGCATGAGCTGGGCCACGGCGTCCACCAGCGGCTCGCGGCGGGGCAGGGGGAGCTTCTCTCCCGCACGCCGCTCACCCTCGCCGAGACCGCCTCCGTCTTCGGCGAGATGCTCACCTTCCGGAAGATGCTCGCCGCCGCCGCGCCGGAGAAGAAGAAGGCCATGCTCGCCGGCAAGGTCGAGGACATGATCAACACGGTGGTCCGCCAGATCGCGTTCTACGACTTCGAGAGCCGCGTCCATGCGGAGCGGCGCGAGGGCGAGCTGACGAAGGAGCGGCTCGGCGAGATCTGGCTCGACGTGCAGAAGGAGAGCCTCGGAGACGTCTTCACCTTCGCCGAGGGCTACGAGACCTTCTGGGCCTACATCCCCCACTTCATCCACTCGCCCTTCTACGTCTACGCCTACGCCTTCGGCGACGGCCTCGTGAACGCCCTCTGGGCCCGTTACGAGGAGGAGCCGGAGACCTTCCGCGCCAAGTATTTCGACATGCTGGCCGCGGGCGGCGCGAAGCACCACAAGGCGCTTCTGGCGCCCTTCGGGCTCGACGCCTCCGACCCGGAATTCTGGGCGAAGGGGCTCGGCGTCATCTCCGGCTTCATCGACGAGTTGGAGCGGATGGAAGGGTGAGCCGCCCCTCGGCCGCGATGGTTCTGGCGGCCGGCCGCGGCACGCGCATGGGCGCGCTGACCGCGGACCGGCCGAAGCCGCTCATCGAGGTGCGGGGCCGCGCCCTCATCGACATCGCGCTCGACCGGCTCCTCGCCGCCGGGGTGCGCCGGGCGGTGGTGAACCTCCACTATCTCGGCGCCATGCTTCGCGCCCATCTCGCCGGCCGCGCCGCGCCCGAGATCGCCTTCTCCGAAGAGGCGGAGCTTCTCGAAACCGGCGGCGGCGTGAAGCGGGCGCTGCAGCTCCTCGGCCCCGCGCCGTTCCTCTCGCTCAACGCCGACGCGGTCTGGACCGGGCCGGAGCCCCTGCCGCCCCTCGTCGCCGCCTGGGCGCCGGCGCGGATGGGCGCGCTTCTCCAGCTTGTCCCGCGGGCGCGCGCCGTCGCCCATGCCGGGCGCGGCGACTTCTTCCTCGGCGATGACGGCCGCCTCTCCCGCCGCGGCGGGGCGGCCTCCGCGCCCTATGTCTTCACCGGCGCGCAGGTGATCGCGCCCGAGGCCTTCGCCGAGACGCCCGACGGGCCCTTCTCCACCAACCTGGTCTGGGACCGGCTGATCGAGGAAGGCCGGCTCTTCGGTCAGGTCCATCCGGGCGGCTGGGTCGATGTCGGCACGCCGGACGGGCTCGCCGCCGCGGAGGCGGCGATGGCGTGACCGGGCTCTTCGCCGCGCCCGGCCCCCGGATCTTCGGCGTCCCGCCGGGGGAGGATTTCGCGGCCCGGCTCGCCGAAGGTCTATTCGCGCGGCTCGACGGCGCGCCGCCCGAGGCGCTGGCGGGGGTGGAGATCGCCATGCCGACCGGCCGGCTCCGCCGCGCGACGCAGGCCGTCTTCGAGGCGCGGGGCGATTTCGTCTTCCTCCCCCGCCTCACCCCGCTCGCCGAATTCGCCGCCGGCCGTTCGGAAGGGCCGCCGGCCGTCGCCCCGCTCGCGCGCCGGCTCCGGCTCGCCCGGCTCGTCGCCGGGCTGCTGGAGGCGCGGCCAGATCTCGGCGGCGCCGGCGCGGCGGCGGCGCTGCCGCTCGGCCAGGCGCTCGGCGATCTCCTCGACGAGTTCGGCCGGCAGGACCTGCCCCTCTCCGCCCTCCGGGGCCTCGCCCCCGAGGCCGAGGCCGGCTCCGATCACTGGCGCCGGGCGCTCGAATTCCTCGGCCTCGTCGCCGAGGTCTGGCCGCGCGCCCTCGCCGCCGACCCGGCCGAGCGCGAATCCGAGGCGCTGCGGCGGGAGGACGCCGAGGCGCTCCTCGCCGACTGGGCCGCCGCGCCGCCCGTGCGGCCGATCCTCGCAGCCGGCTCGTCCGGCTCCACCGCGTCCACCGCGCGGCTCCTCGAAGGCGTCGCGCGGCTGCCCCAGGGCGCCGTCATCCTCGCCGGCTTCGACTTCGCGCTCGACGCGGCGGGCTGGCGCGCGGTCGGCCCCGAGCACCCGCAATGGGGCCACAAGGGCCTTCTCGAACGGCTCGGCCTCGACGCCGCCGCCGTCGCGCCCTGGGTCGAGGGCCTCGCCGGCGGGCCGCGCGCGCGGCTCCTCTCCGCCGCGCTCCGCCCCGCCCCGGCGACCGACGCCTGGCTCGAAGCCCTGCCGCGCCTCGCCACCGAGGCCAGGGCGGCGACCGAAGGGCTCGAACTCGTCGAAGCGGAGAACGCGCAGCGCGAGGCGGAGGCGATCGCCCTTGCCATGCGGGAAGGGCTGGCCGAGGTTCCCGGCGCCGTCGCGCTGGTGACGCCGGATCGCGGCCTCGCCCGCCGCGTCGCCGCCGAGCTTCGCCGCTTCGACCTCGTCGCCGACGACAGCGCCGGGGCGAAGCTGAAGGCGACGGGGCCCGGCCGCCTCGCCGCGCTGGCCGCCGATCTCCTTTGCCGGCCCTTCGACGGGCCGACGCTCCTCGCCCTCCTGAAGCACCCGATGGTCGCCGCCGATGCGGACCCGGCGGAACGCCGCGCCGCGCTGAAGCGGCTCGAGGCGAAGGGCCTTCGCCGCCGCGCCGCCGCGCTCCGCCTCGGCTCCGTCGCCGCGCTTCTCGCCGCCGAGGCGGTGGGCGAAGGCGGCGCAAAGGCCCCGCTCGTCGCGCCGCCGCTCCGGCCCGCCCTCGCCGCGCTCGCCCCGCTTGAAGGCGCCGCGCCGCTCGCTGATCTCGTCCGCGCCTTTCGCGCGCGGCTCGCCATCCTCGCCGACGCCACCTTCGCCGAAGGGCGGCAAGGGGAGGCCGTCGCCGCCGCGCTCGACGCTTTCCAAGCCGCCGCGGCGGAATTGGGTTTGGCATTGCCGGCCGATATCCCGGTCATTCT
>CALFYQ010000292.1 GCA_937952085.1 uncultured Paracoccaceae bacterium
ACTGGACCGCCATCGTCATGTTCGGGGCCTTCGTGGCGCTGACGCTCTTCATCACCAAATGGGCGGCGTCGAAAACCAAGTCCGCCGCGGACTTCTATACGGCCGGCGGCGGCATCTCGGGGTTCCAGAACGGCCTCGCCATCGCCGGCGACTACATGTCTGCGGCCTCCTTCCTCGGCATTTCCGCAGCGGTGATGATCTCCGGCTTCGACGGGCTGATCTACTCGATCGGCTTCCTCGTCGGCTGGCCGATCCTTACCTTCCTGATGGCGGAGCGGCTGCGGAACCTCGGCAAGTTCACTTTCGCAGACGTCGCGGCCTTCCGGTTCGCGCAGACGCCGGTGCGCATCTTCGCCGCCTCCGGCACACTGATCGTCGTCGCCTTCTACCTGATCGCGCAGATGGTCGGCGCCGGCTCGCTGATCCAGCTCCTCTTCGGGCTCGACTACTGGATCGCCGTCGTCGTCGTCGGTGTGCTGATGATGGTCTATGTCCTCTTCGGCGGCATGACCGCCACTACCTGGGTGCAGATCATCAAGGCCTGCCTGCTGCTCGGCGGCGCCACCTTCATGTCGTTCATGGTGCTGTGGCGCTATGGCTTCAGCCCGGAGGCGATGTTCGCCGACGCGGTGCGCGTGAAGACCGAAATCGCCGCCGCAGCGGGGGCGGAGAACGCCGCGGCCGCGGGCCAGTCGATCATGGGGCCGGGCGCCTTCATCAAGGACCCGATCTCCGCGATCAGCTTCGGCATGGCGCTGATGTTCGGCACCGCCGGCCTGCCTCACATCCTGATGCGCTTCTTCACGGTTCCCTCCGCAAAGGAAGCGCGCAAATCGGTGATGTGGGCGACCAGCTGGATCGGCTACTTCTACCTTCTGACCTTCATCATCGGCTTCGGGGCCATCACCTTCGTGCTGACCAACCCGAACTTCATCCAGGAGGGCAAGCTGATCGGCGGCAACAACATGGCCGCAGTGCATCTCGCCGATGCGGTCGGGGGGAACATCTTCCTCGGCTTCATCTCGGCGGTGGCCTTCGCGACGATCCTCGCGGTGGTCGCGGGCCTCACCCTCTCCGGCGCTTCGGCGGTCAGCCATGACCTCTATGCGACCGTGATCAAGGGGGGCAAAGCCGACAGTGCGGCGGAGCTTCGGGTGTCGCGCATCACCACGATCTGCCTCGGCGTCGTCGCGGTGATCCTCGGCATCGCCTTCGAGAAGCAGAACATCGCCTTCATGGTGTCGCTGGCCTTCGCGGTCGCCGCGTCCGCCAACTTCCCGGTGCTGTTCCTGTCGATCCTCTGGAAGGACTGCACGACGAAGGGCGCCGTGGTCGGTGGGTTCCTCGGCCTCATCTCCTCGGTGGCGCTGACGGTGCTCTCGCCCTCAGTCTGGGAGGCGACGCTCGGCTACGCGAAGGGCTCGGCGCCCTTCCCCTACACCTCGCCGGCCCTCTTCTCGATGACCCTCGCCTTCCTCGCGATCTGGATCGTCTCGAAGATGGACAACAGCGCGCGGGCGAAGGTCGATCGCGCCGGCTTCCTCGCCCAGCAGGTGCGGTCCGAGACCGGCATCGGCGCCGCCGAAGCCTCGGCCCACTGAACGGGAGGCGGATCGTGTCAGAGACGACTCCGCCGGCCCGCAACGTAAACGGCCCGCCCCTTCCGGGGCGGGCCGAACCCGCCGGCCGGGAGCGTCGGGAATTCATCTCGCTGATGACGTCCCGGGTGCGGGACGCGCCGCTCCGTAGGCCGCATTTCGTCGACGGCGCCGCCGATCTCGTCACCGTCTGCCGCGACCTTTCCCAGCATGGCCGGACCGGCGCGCTGGTGCGCGATGGCGAGCGGCTCGGAATCTTCACCACAACCGACCTTCGCGACGCCCTGCTGCGCGGCCAGCCGCCGGAACAGATCGCGGTCCGAGACGTGGCGATCTTCGACCCGCTCTCCGTCTCGGCGGATGCCGAGCTCTTCGAGGCGCTGATCCTGATGCTGCGCCACGGTTTTCACCGCGTCGTCGTCCGCGAGGGCGAGGCGATCGTCGGGGTGCTGACGCAGCTTGACCTTATGTCCTTCGTGGCGAACCATTCGCACCTGATCGCGCTCGAGGCCGAGCAGGCGGCGACCGTAGCCGAACTCGGGGCGGCCGCCCGCCAGATCGAGGGGCTGATCCGCGTCCTCAGCGAAGACGGCGTCCGCGTCGAGATCATAGCCGGCCTGGTCGGCGGGCTGAACCGCCGGATATTCGAGCGGCTCTGGGCGCTCGTGGCGCCGGAAGAGCTCCGCGCAAACAGCTGCCTGATCGTGATGGGCAGCGAAGGCCGCGGCGAGCAGATCATCCGCACCGATCAGGACAACGCCCTGATCCTGCGGGACGGGTTCGACCACTCCGAAATCGAGGCGGCGACGGAGGCCTTCACCGCGGCGCTGATCGGGTTCGGCTATCCTCAATGCCCCGGCGGAATCATGCTGAGCCGGCCGCTCTGGCGGCAGCCGCTCGCCGGCTTCCGAGACGCGCTTCGCGGCTGGATCCACGGCGAGGATCCGGAGGGCCCGATGAACCTCGCGATCTTCCTCGACGCCGCTGTCGTCGCCGGCGACGCCGCGCTGCTGGACGAAGCGCGGGCCTATCTCCGCCGCCTGATCTCAGGCGGCGACGCCTTCTACGCGCGCTTCGCCGCGGCTATCGAGCAGTTCGGCGGCGACGGCGGCTGGTGGCGCCGGCTTCCCGGCATGCGAGGACGCGAGGCGGCGGAGATCGACCTGAAGAAGCTCGGCGTCTTTCCTCTGGTGCACGGGGTGCGGACGCTGGCGCTTCAGCGCGGCGTTGCGGCGCTCGGAACCGAGGCGCGCATCGCGGCGCTCCGGGCGGAAGGCCGGATCGACGCGGTCATGGCGCGGGATCTCGTCGATGCCCTGCACTGCCTGATGGGCCTGAAGCTCTCCAACAATCTCCGCCAGATCGAGGCAGGCCGCGCGCCGGACAACGCGATCCGGCTCGCCGAACTCGGCACGCTGGAGCGGCAGGCTTTGAAGGACTCCCTGGCGATCGTGCGGCGCTTCAAGGCATGGCTCGCCGCGCAGTTCCGGCTGGATTCGCTGTGAAGGGCGCCCGCAGGCCCCGCACCGCGGTGCTGATCGCGCTTTGCGGCGCGGGCCTCGCGCTCGTGAACTTTCCGCTTCTCGCCCTCTGGGATGGCGATGCGACGATCCTCGGTCTGCCGCTCCTACCCGTGGCGCTCTTCCTGATCTGGGGCGGGCTGATCGCCGCACTCGCGCTGGCGAGCGAAGGCGGGGAGGGCGGCGCGGGGCAGGGAGGGGAAGAGCCATGATCTCCCCCGCCGTGGTCCTCGGCGCCTCCTTCGGCTACCTCCTACTTCTTTTCGCCATCGCCGCCTGGGGCGACCGGCGCGCGGCGGAAGGCCGCTCGCTGATCGACAACGCCGCGGTCTACGCGCTTTCCTGGGGCGTCTACTGCACGGCCTGGACCTACTTCGGCAGCGTCGGCCGCGCGGCGACCTCCGGCGTCTGGTTTCTGCCGATCTATCTCGGGCCGATGCTGGCGATGCTGCTGGCCTGGATCGTGCTGCGCAAGATGGTGCGGATCTCCCGCGTCTACCGCATCACCTCGATCGCCGACTTCGTCGCCAGCCGCTATGGCAAGAGCCCGCTTCTCGCGGCGCTCGTCACCCTCATCACCGTGATCGGGATCGTCCCCTACATCGCCTTGCAGCTGAAGGCGGCCTCAGCCGGATTCCACCTGCTGACCGGCGCGCCCGGATCGGCCCCGGCGGCGGCCTGGTGGCGGGACGGCGTCTTCTATGTCGCGCTGGCGCTCGCCGCCTTCGCCATCATGTTCGGCGCCCGGCATCTCGATCTGGCCGAGCGGCATGAGGGCATGGTCGCGGCGATCGCCTTCGAGTCGGTGGTCAAGCTGGCCGCGTTCCTCGCCGTCGGCGCCTTCGTGACCTGGGGTCTGTTCGACGGCATGGACGATATCTGGGCGCAGGCGCGGACGGTTCCGGAGCTCTCGGCGCTTTTCCGTCTCGACGGCGGCGGCGAACCCTTCGCCTATGCCGAATGGTTCTCGCTCACCATCCTCTCGATGCTCTCGGTGCTGCTCCTGCCGCGCCAGTTCCAGGTCATGGTGGTGGAATGCGTGAACGAGCGGCGCATCCGCCGCGCGGCCTGGCTGTTTCCCGCCTATCTCCTCGCCATCAACATCTTTGTCCTGCCCATCGCGGTCGGCGGGCTGCTCGTCTTCGGACCGGGGGCGGCGGACGCGGAGACCTTCGTGCTTTCGCTGCCGCTCTCGCAGGGCGCCGCGGCCATCGCGCTCCTCGCCTATATCGGCGGCCTTTCCGCCGTCACCGGGATGCTGATCGTCGAGACGGTCGCCGTTTCGACGATGGTCTGCAACGATCTCGTGATGCCTTCGCTGTTGCGGCTCGACCGGTTCGGCAACCGGGCCGGCGGCGATCTGACCCGGCTTCTGCTGAACATCCGGCGCGTCGCGATCATCGCCGTGCTGATGCTCGGCTATCTCTATTTCCGCATCGCCGGCGAGGCCTACGCCCTCGTTTCGATCGGCCTGATCAGCTTCGCCGCCGTCGCGCAGTTCGCGCCGGCGCTCTTTGGCGGAATGTACTGGCGGGGAGCGACCTGGGCGGGCGCGTTCGGCGGGCTCCTCGGCGGCTTCGCGGTCTGGGCCTACACTCTGATGCTGCCTTCGGTGGCGAAGTCGGGCTGGCTGCCGATCGGTCTTGTCGAGCATGGCCCGTTCGGGATCGAGCTGCTCAAGCCGGAGCGGCTTTTTGGCCTGACCGGGCTCGACAGCCTCACCCATTCGCTGTTCTGGAGCCTGCTGGTGAATGTCGGCCTCTATGTCGGGCTCTCTCTCGCCCGCGCGCCCGCCGCGCGCGAGGCGAGCCAGGCGCTGCTTTTCGTCGACGTGTTCCGCCGAGGCGGGGCCGAGCCGGTCTTCTGGCGCGGGCGGGCCCGGCTCGACGACCTCAAGGCGCTCGCCCGGCGGTTTCTCGGCGCGGCGCGCGCCGCCGCAATCTTCGAGGAGGAGGCCCGCGGCTTTGGGCCCCCGACGCCTGAGCGCGTCGCGGACGCCCGCCTCGTCGACCGGGTCGAGCGCCAGATCGCCGGCGCTGTCGGCGCCGCCTCCGCCCGCGTCATCGTCGCCTCCGTCGTCCAGGAGGAGCCGCTGACAGTCGACGATGTCCTCGAGATCCTCGAGGAGGCGTCACAGCTCCGGGGCTACGCCCGTGCGCTCGAGGAGGCGTCGGCCGAGCTTCGCGCCGCGAACGAGCAACTGAAGACGCTCGATCAGCTAAAGGACGACTTCGTGTCGTCCGTCACCCATGAGCTCCGCACGCCGCTCACCTCGATCCGCGCGTTGTCGGAGCTCCTGCTTGACGCGCCCGAACTCGGGCCGGCGCAGCGCGAGGAGTTCCTGCAGATCATCGTCGCCGAGGCTGAGCGGCTCAGCCGGCTGGTCAACCAGGTGCTCGACCTGGCGAAGATCGAGGCTGGCGGCGCGGAGTGGAACTGGACCGAGGTCGATCTCCGGGCGTTGGTCACTGAGGCGGCGCGCGCCACGTCGGAGCTTTTCCGGGAACGCGGGGCGGCCGTCGCGCTCGATCTGCCGGACACCGTTCCGGCGCTCCGCGCCGACGCGGACCGCCTCATGCAGGTGATGCAGAACCTCCTCTCCAACGCGGCGAAGTTCGCGCCGCGCCAGGGCGGCCGGGTCGAGATCGCGCTGCGCGAGGAGGGCGACGGACTGGTCGTCTCGGTCCGGGACAACGGGCCGGGCGTGGCGCCGGAGGATCGGGCCGGCATCTTCGAGAAGTTCCGACAGGGCGGCGACGAGGCTACGCGCCCGCCCGGCACCGGGCTCGGGCTATCGATCAGCCGGCAAATCGTGGAACATCTTGGTGGAAAGATGTGGGTGGAGTCGGAGCCTGGAAGGGGGGCCTGCTTCGCCTTCCGCCTTCCGCTCCATCCGGAGAGGGAGCCCCATGAGCGCGAAAGTGCTGATCGCTGACGACGAGTCCAACATCGTCGTTTCGCTGAGCTTCATGATGAAACGCGAGGGCTTTGACGTGCTCGTGGCCCGGGACGGGCTGGAGGCGCTCGGGCTCATCCGCCGTGAACGCCCGCGGCTGGTGCTGCTGGACGTGATGATGCCGGGCATGAACGGCTTCGACGTCTGCGAGGCGGTGCGCGCCGACGCCGAACTCCGCGACACCCGCATCCTCATGCTGACCGCCAAGGGCCGCGACGCCGACCGGGCGCGCGGCATCGGCGCCGGCGCGAACGCCTATGTGACGAAGCCCTTCTCCACGCGGGACCTCGTGGCGAAGATCCGGGACACGATGTCTTGAAGTTCGACCGCCGCCGGGCTCTCGCCATGATGGCGCCGGGCGCGGCGCTGGCGGCGTGGCTGCTGCTCGGCGGGCTGGCGATGCGCGCCACGCTCGACGAGGCGGCGCGCGGGGCGCTTGCGTCGTTGATCGACAGCCACGGCGCGCTCGTCTTCGGCTGGTGGCTTGTCGCAGGGGGGCTGGGCGCCTGGGCGGCGGCGCGGCTCTATGATGCGCATGTCGCGGACCCGGCGCGGCTTGCGGATGCGGCGCGGCTCGCGGCGCGCGATCCGGAGGCGCCGGCGCTGGCGGCCGCCTGGCCCGGCGGCGCGACGCGCGCCCTCGCCCGCGCGGTCGACGAACTGGCCGACCAGCGGCGCGCGCTCCGCTCCGAGATGAGCCGGATGGTGGACGAGGCGAGCCGCAAGGTGGCGCTGGAGCGGGACCAACTCGGGGCGCTGATGGCCGAGCTCAACCAGAGCGTCATCGTCTGCAATCTCGAAGGGCGCATCCTCCTCTACAACGGCCGCGCGCGCGCGCTCTTTCGAAACCTGTCGCAGGCGCCGGACAGCGCCGGCGGCGCCGAGCTGATCGGCCTCGGCCGCTCGATCCACGCGGTGATCGAGCCCGCCCCGATCGCGCATGCGCGGGAGGCGATCGAGCGCCGCATCTCCAGGGGCGAGACCGCTGCCGCCTCCCAGTTCGTCACCGCTACGCCAGGCGGCGGCCTGCTGCAGGTGAGGGTGGCGCCGGTCCGGTCCGCCGCCGATGCGAACGCGATGAGCGGCTTCGTGCTGCTGATCGACGACATCACCGAAGACTATGCTGACCTGTCGCGCCGCGACCGACAGCTGGTCCGTCTGACCGAGGCCTGCCGCGCGTCGCTCGCCAGCATGCAGGCCGCGATCGACATGCTCGACTATCCAGATCTCAGCACCGGCGAACGCGAGGGCTTCCAGGCCGTGGTGCGCGACGAGGTGGCGATCCTGAGCGGGCGCCTGGCCGATCTCGCCGCCGACGCCTCGGACGATCTTCTCACCCGCTGGCCCTTGCAGGAGATGCTCGGCGCCGATCTTGCCACCGCCGCCGCGCGGCGGATCGAGACGAAGGCCGGGCGGCCGGTGGCCGGCATGGAGATCGACGAGGCGCTCTGGCTCCGTGTCGACAGCTTCGCCCTCGCCGAGGCGCTCGCCTTTCTCGCGCTCCGCCTCGCTCGGCCGGACTTGACGCTGCGCCTCGCACGCGCCGGCGCCCGTGCGTATCTCGACCTCGCATGGCCCGCTTCCGAGCTTTCGGAGAGCCCGCCCCGGCTCCATGGCGAGCCGATGGATTTTGGCGACGGCCCCTCCGCGCTCACCCCGCGCGACGTGGCGGAGCGCCATGGCGGGGAGGTCTGGCTGGAGCACGACCGCGCGCGCGGTCTTTCCTTCTTCCGGTTCCTGTTGCCGCTCGCCCTGGACCGCGACACCGAGGAAACGCCGGCGGAGCGCCCGGAATATTACGACTTCGACCTGTTCGCCGCGAGCGATGCGGCGCGGGCGCTCGACGAGCGGCGCCTCGACGAACTCGCTTTCACCGTCTTCGACACGGAGACGACCGGGCTTGACCCGGCCGGCGGCGACGAGATCCTGCAACTTGGCGCCGTCCGCATCGTCAACGGCAGGTTGCTGCGCGGCGAGCGGTTCGAGCAGTTGGTCGATCCCGGGCGCAGCATTCCGGAGGCGTCGATACCGTTTCATGGCATCCGCCCCGAGATGGTGCGCGGCCAACCCCGGATCGGCGAGGTCCTCGCCGCCTTCCACGCCTTCGCCGCGGACACCGTTCTGGTCGGCCATAACGTGGCCTTTGACATGCGCTTCCTGCAGCTGAAGGAAGCGGCGACGGGAATCCGCTTTGCGCAGCCAGTCCTCGATACGCTGCTGCTGGCGAACGTGGCGCAGCCCGACGAGGCGTCCTACGCGCTGGAGGCCATCGCAGCGCGGCTCGGCGTCGCCGTCTCGGGTCGCCACTCCGCCGCCAGCGACGCCCGGACCACGGCGCAGGTCTTCCTCAAGCTTCTGCCGCTCCTCCGCGAACGCGAAATCGCCACGCTCGGAGACGCCCGCGCCGCCGCGAAGGACTCCTACTATTCCCGGCTTCGCTACTGAGCCGATCGAGGCTTCGGAAACGTCCTCGACCCGAACGGGCGCCGTAGCGGCCGGCGCGCGCCCGCGCCGGAGCAGCGACGGGGCGCCCGCGCCCCCGGCCGCCTTCCGAACCAGAGCGCCGGTCGCCCGGAAGCCGAACTGGCAAATGCGCGGGGAGCGGGCCGCGCTCGGCCGCGTCGTACGCGCCCCAAGGCGCCCATGCGCGCCGACGAGAGGCGGCGCGGGTTTGTCTTCGCCCTGGTCGCTCCCCGGCGTCCTGTCGCCAGGGTCTGCGGCAAGACCTGCGCGGATGGAACGCCGCCACCGGCGCACGCGCGACCCCGAAGCCGAGGGAACGAGACCGTCGCCCGGCGTCTTGCCGCGCCTCAGCCTGCGACCCGCGATCTCGGCCGGGCCGGATGGCCGCCTGCAGGATGCGAGGCCGCCCGTCGGATCGGCGCCACGAAGGCGCCCCGCCGCCGACATGCGGTCGCCAGCACCGGCTCCGGCGCATGCGACGCCGGTAGGCCGCTAGAGCCGGCTTCAGCGCGTCCTGCATTCGCATTGGAGGCCAGGGTGGCCGTCCCCGCTGGCCCCTAGGCCGAGATCCGAACGAGAAACGCGCTTCGCACGCTGCGCCTTCACCTTTTGCCTTCGGTGAAATGGCGGCCCCCGGAGGCCGGCGCCGCAACAGTCGTCGTGGGCGCCCGTCCGCCATCGCCGTCACCTCGGCAGGCCAAGAAGCCAGCCGAAGCCGGGAAGGCTGTCGATCACCCCGGCGATCTGGGCGACAACCGCCGCACAGACGGCGAATATGGCGAGTGCGATGCTCTTGACCGTATGCTTTCGGAATTCCTGATAAATTTCGACCGCGACTCCTCCCAGCCACGATCGTGCGCGCTCCGCCGCCGGGGCGCGCTCAACCGTCGGCGCGACGGCGGCGGCCCGGGTGGCGGTCTCCTCGTCGGCGCCGCCAAGGAGGGTCCCGAGGTCCTTCCTGCCTCGTCCCGTGTCGGCGAGGCGCCCGGCAGGCGCCGCCGCCTCGTTCGGGCGCTCCCGTCGCTCAGCGGCGATCAGCCGGGCTAGCTTGGCGTTGAACCTCCCGGTCGTCTGAGAGCCGATCTGATCGTGGATCGAGGTGAGTTGCGCTTCGAGGACGCCGTCGGTTTCTCGCCCAATGAGACGGTCGCGGTACCATGCGATCCAGGGCTCGAAATGCTGCTTCAGATCCAGAAGTTGTTGTTGGAGCGCGCTCCAGTCCCGCGCCGCCGGCGGAGGGGGGGCCGCCTCCCAGAGCGGCCTGGAAAGGACGGTTGCGCGCTGGGTCGCGGTCTCGAGGGCGCGGCAGTCGTCTGTGATCTCCTGGAAGATTCGCTCTTCGATTTCGGCATAGGCCCTGGCCGATCGAAGAACGCTCTCCGCCGCCTGGGTTCTCGCCAGGGCTGGCGTCGACGCGCCGCTGACCACGGTGGATGCCGCGTAATGAGCTGCGCCGCCAGGCAGTTCGAAACCTGGCGCGTGCCCGGTTTGGGCTTTCGCGCGGGAGGCGAGGCGGAGAAGCGCGTTCCGCGCCTCCGCCTGCGGCCAGAGCGTGGCGGCGCAGACAACCACATTGGCGCTCAGAACCCGAAGCGCCGCCGCGCCCAGGGAAGGCTGCTTGTCGATGTGATGCGCCGCCAGCCGCGGCGTGGTCCGAAGCGACGCGCGCGCTACAATGACATATGCGTCAGCAATCTCTCGATGTTCGAGCCAGTCGAGCAGGTCGGAAGTATTGGCTACATCCAACGTCATTTCGGGATGATCCAACATGATCCCCACGATCTCAAGCGGATCGGCTGCTGGATCACGCGCCGGCCGCGACGGCCGCTGCCTCTTGCACGGGAAGCGCGCCTGGCGGCCTTCAACGATCATGCATCCGGTCCAGCCATGACCGGCCGGGCGCCGGGCAGGGCGAAACGGGCTTCGTCCGAAACGATCCGGAGGTCCGGACGCGCGCGGCGGCGCCGGCGAGGCGCCGCGGTCCGCGCCAGCTTCCCCGGCCGGGCCGGTCGCCAGTTCTGACGGCGGGGCGGGGATCCGGGGCCACATGGCGGAGGTCGTCGCGTTTCGCCGGCGTGGATCGGCGAAGATCGTCCGGCGGGCGCCGGCCTCCAAGGCCGCCACGAACCGCGGCGCCCGGCTGTCGTCCTCGTGTCTGCGACCGAGCTCGCCGAAATGGGTCGACGTCCGGCCGCTCTCTCGCAGTCCGTCATCGTCGCTTGCCTGACGCTCCGAGGCTGGGTGGCTGCATGCCTTGGTCGGTCGAGGCGGCCTGCATCGCCTATCCTGCGGCCAGATATGCACTCAAAGGTTGCAAAATGCGAGCAAATCACCCAAAAGTTGCAAGAGGGGGAAACGTGCCGACCCCGGAGACCAGAACCAGGCATCGGAGGTCCGCTGCGCGCCACGCAACTCCCCCGCACCCATGAGGCGGGTGGCCGCGCAGGAGCCGGATCGCCATCGCCCGGGCTCCGGGCCGGGCCGGAGCGGCGTGAGCAAGCGCGCGCTCCGGCCCATCCGCCGTAGCCTTGAGTCGAAGCGCCAGATCGCCTGCTCGGCAGGCGGCTGACGCCGCTACCGTCAGCGGCCGATCTCCGGCCGCCTAATGCGCGGTCGGCGCTGAGGGGGCAGCCGGTATTCCGGCCCGTCGCCCAGCTCCCGCGTCTCGGTCGCCACAATGTCGGCGGAGGCCGCCAGCGTCTTCGAGAGCTGGGAGATGGCGGCGAGAATCTGTTCGACTCGTTCGATCCGGGCCCGGGTCTTGCCCGTGGCCGCGTCGCGTGCGGCCCCGACTTCCGCGAGCGTTTCCTGCAACTGCCCGCGCAAGACTGCGATCTCGGTTCTGAGCGCTTCGATCCTTGTGATCATACGCACCTACTCGGTCCCATCCGAAGCCGGGTCGCCCCGTTCGACGACACATGCGCCGCCCGTGAGGGGGGCGCACGGCCGATCTCGTGAGGAACCCTGAGGCGGAACCTATCACAGGTTGCGTCGATGGCGCGGTCCGAAGCGCATCGGGCGCGCCTGATTGCGCCGGGGCAAGCCACCCGAAGCTCGGCGCGCCTTCGGCCGCGCAGCGCCCAATGCGCCAGGGTGACGTTTCGTCGCGGCGAATGCATCGTCGTCGCGATGCTCGCATGGGTTGAAATTCACATCGAAAACATCTCTTGGGTGTGCGTCCGACCGAGCCCGCGTCCAGCAAGGCGCCAGCCCGGTCGGTCGAGCCGCGCGTCTCTCACCCCCAAATGCACGGGGCGCGCGGCGGCCGGCAGCCTCCGCCCTCGCGGCGTGGACGAGCCGACCTCGGCCGGAGCGACGGATCTCGATCTCGTCGTTCCGGCCGGACAGGCGCGAACGCTACGCGAGCCGGCGGAGCATCCGGCTCATTCCGACTTCGGCGGCGTCGCCTCCACCCCGGCCGTCGTGGCGAGCGCGGGCGTCTCTTCGGCGCGCTCGGCCGCGAGCGGCGCGGGGCGGCCGGCGGGGCGGCAGGACGGATCGCACCGATAAGTCGCCTGAACCAGCGCGCGGCGGACCGTCACGTCTCCGCCCGGATCGGCGACGCGAAGCTGAAACCGATCGAGCAGCGCGCCGTCATCGTCGAGCACGATGACGTTGGTCACGCCGACCGAGAGCCCGGTCAGCACCAGAACGTCCTCGCGCGCGAGGTTCGCGGCGACGATGCGCTGATCGCCGAGCACGACGGTCGCCGGCGGATTCGGGTAGACGACCACTTCGGCCTGACCGCGAAGCAGCAGCATCTCGGCAGGCGGCGTTTCGGCCGCCGCCGCGGCTCCGGCGCCAAGGAGAAGAAGCGCGGCGGTCCGGGCCGCGCGGCGAAGATTGCGCCAGAGGATC
>CALFYQ010000293.1 GCA_937952085.1 uncultured Paracoccaceae bacterium
CGGCGGCCGAGGTCATCATGACCCAGCTCCATGCCGGCGGGAAGTTCGACCAGAATTCCTACAAGGTCTCGGGCGGCCTCCACGGCGTCGGCGTCTCGGTCGTCAACGCCCTCTCGCGCTGGCTCGACCTCCGGATCTGGCGGAACGACAAGGAGCATTACGCAAGGTTCGAGCGCGGCGAGACGGTGAAGCCGCTCTCCGTCGTCGGCCCGGCGAACGGGCGGCGCGGCACCGAGGTGCGCTTCCTCGCCTCGACCGAGACCTTCTCCAACGTCGATTATGTCTACAAGACGCTGGAGCACCGGCTGCGCGAGCTCGCCTTCCTCAATTCCGGCGTGAAGATCGTGCTCCGCGACGAGCGGCCCTCCGAGCCGCTCGAGGAGACGATGGCCTATCAGGGCGGCGTCCGCGAGTTCGTGAAATATCTCGACCGGTCGAAGACCCCGCTCATCAAGGATCCGATCTTCATCTCCGGCGAGCGGGACGGCATCGGCGTCGAGGTCGCGATGTGGTGGAACGACAGCTACCACGAATCCGTCCTGCCCTTCACCAACAACATCCCGCAGCGGGACGGCGGCACCCATCTCGCCGGTTTCCGCGGCGCGCTGACCCGCACGATCAACAACTACGCTCAGGCGGCGATCGCCAAGAAGGAGAAGGTGCAGCTCACCGGCGACGACGCCCGCGAGGGGCTGACCTGCGTCCTCTCGGTGAAGGTGCCGGACCCGAAATTCTCGTCCCAGACCAAGGACAAGCTCGTCTCCTCCGAGGTGCGGCCGGCGGTCGAGTCGCTGATGAACGAGAAGCTGGCCGAGTGGTTCGAGGAGAACCCGAACGACGCGCGCACCGTCGTCGGCAAGATCGTCGAGGCCGCGCGCGCCCGCGAGGCGGCGCGCAAGGCGCGCGAGCTGACGCGGCGGAAGACGGCGATGGACGTCGCCTTCCTCGCCGGCAAGCTGAAGGACTGCTCCGAGAAAGACGCGGCGAAGACCGAGCTCTTCCTCGTCGAGGGCGACAGCGCCGGCGGCTCGGCCACGCAGGGCCGCGACCGCAGCGTTCAGGCCGTTCTGCCGCTCCGCGGCAAGATCCTGAACGTGGAGCGCGCGCGGTTCGACCGGATGCTTTCGAGCCAGGAGATCGGCAACCTCGTCATGGCGCTCGGCACCGGGATCGGGCGCGAGGAGTTCGACATCTCCAAGCTCCGCTACCACAAGATCGTGCTGATGACGGACGCGGATGTGGACGGGGCGCACATCCGCACGCTGCTCCTCACCTTCTTCTACCGGCAGATGCCGGAGCTGATCGAGGGCGGCTATCTCTACATCGCGCAGCCGCCGCTCTACAAAGTCGCGCGCGGGCGCTCCGAGGTCTATCTGAAGGACCAGAAGGCGCTCGACGATTACCTCATCCGCGAAGGGCTCGAAGGCGCGACGCTGCGCCTCGCGGACGGCGCTCGGCTCGGCGGCGAGGACCTCGCCCGCGTGGTGGAGGAGGCGCGGCAGGTGCGCGCCATCCTCGCCGCCTTCCCGACGCATCTCCCCCGCTTCGTGCTGGAGCAGGCCGCCATCGCCGGCGTCTTCCGGCGGCGGCCGCGGGAGGAGGCGGAGGCCGGCTGGTCCGGCCAGCTCCTCAGGATGCCGGCGTCTGAGGCGGCCGAGATCGTCGCCCGCCGGCTCGACGCCATCGCCCCCGAGACCGAGCAGGGCTGGCATGGCCGCCCGGCGCAGGACGGCGGCATGATCTTCGAGCGCACCGTCCGCGGCGTGACCGAGACGCGGGTGATCGACGCCGCCGCCTGCCAGAGCGCCGACGCCCGCCGGCTCGCGGCGCATGAGGAAGGGCTGGCGGAGGTCTATTCCAAGCCCGCCGTGCTGGAGCGGAAGGAGCGGGCGGCCCCGGTCCGCGGCCCGCTCGAGCTGCTCGACCTTGTGCTGGCCGAAGGCGAGAAGGGCCTCTCGCTCCAGCGCTACAAGGGCCTCGGCGAGATGAACCCCGGCCAGCTCTGGGAGACGACGCTGGACCCGAACGCCCGCACCCTCCTCCAGGTCCGGATCGACCACGTGGACGAGGCGAACGACCTCTTCACCACGCTGATGGGCGACGTGGTCGAGCCGAGGCGGAAGTTCATTCAGGACAACGCGCTGAACGTCGAGAACCTGGACGTCTGAGGCGGGCGCGGTTGAATGTACGCACGTTTGTGTGTACATGAGGCCTGATTTCGACTGGGACGACGGCAACCGCGAGAAGACGCGGAAACACGGCGTCGGCCCGGAGGAGATCGAGTTCGCGATGCGGAACGGCCCCCGCGTCGCGCCCGATCTGGCGCATTCCGTAACGGAGCAGCGGTTCATCGCCATCGGGCGCACGAAGGCGGGGCGGCATATCTTCGTCGCGTTCTGCCTGCGCGCCGGCCGGGTCCGCCCGATCAGCGCCCGCTACATGCATGCGAGGGAGATCGCCCGCTATGAAGCCGCGCAAGGTTCCGGCGATGACGACGGATGAGGAGGCCGAGGCCTTCCTCGATCAGGATCTCTCGACGCTCGACTATTCCCAGTTCAAGCCCGTGACATGGGAGGCCGAGCCGAAATCCGCCCGCGTCAACATGCGCCTGCCGGAGGCGCTGATCCGCGCCGTGAAGGCGCGCGCGGCGGAGCGCGGCATCCCCTATCAGCGGCTGATCCGCGAGGCGCTGGAGCGGGCCGTGCGGGGGGCATCATGACGTTTCCGCACCCCGTTTGCGCTCTTGCGAGGGTTCAGAAGTAATCCTGTCGCCGCTCTTGCGGCGCCGCAGCGAATGGTGTTTCGTCGCAGGATACACCACGCCCCAAAGAGGGCGGAAACGGCGACAGGGAGCCGGATGAGCGAACGACGAGAGGCGGCCGGGCCGCCCGTGCTCGACGTGCGGAATCTCGAAACGGTGTTTCGGGTTCGCGACGGCTACGTGCACGCGGTGAACGATGTGAGCTTCTCCATCCGCGAGGGCGAGCTTCTCGGCGTCGTCGGCGAATCGGGTTCGGGCAAGTCGGTCACGATGATGTCGGTGATGGGCCTCTTGCCCTCGCCGCCGGCTGAGGTGGCGGGCGGGCAGGTCCTCTACCAGGGCAAGGACGTTCTGAAGATGTCGAAGCCCGAGCTTCGCGCCCTTCGCGGCGGCGAGATCGGCTTCGTCTTCCAGGACCCGATGACCTCGCTGAACCCGGTCTTCACCGTCGGCTTCCAGCTGATGGAGCCGCTTCGCATCCATCTCGGCCTTTCGAAGGCCCAGGCGCGGGAACGGGCGGCGGACCTTCTGGCGCTGGTCGGCATCCCCTCCCCCGCGGCGCGGCTCAACGACTATCCGCACCAGTTCTCCGGCGGCATGCGGCAGCGGGTGATGATCGCCATCGCGCTGGCCTGCGACCCGAAGGTGCTGATCGCCGACGAGCCGACCACCGCGCTCGACGTGACGATCCAGGCGCAGATCCTCGACCTCGTGCAGCGGCTCCGGGAGGAGCTCGGCATGGGCGTCATCTGGATCACCCACGATCTCGGCGTCGTCGCCGGCATCGCCGACCGGGTGATGGTGATGTATGGCGGCCAGGTCGCCGAGCACGCCCCGGTGGCGGACCTCTTCGCCCGGCCGCAGCACCCCTATACCCGCGCGCTGATGCAAACGCTGCCGGATATCAGCGGCAAGCGGAAGGAGCGGCTTTTCTCGATCTCCGGTCAGCCGCCGATCCTCCGGGCGAAGCCCTCCGCCTGCCCGTTCGCGGCGCGCTGCGCCCATGCGATGGACATCTGCCTGAAGCAGAACCCGAAAATCGAGGATCGCGGCGCCGGCCATGACGTGGCCTGCTGGTGGAAGCCGGCCCCGGCGGAGGAGAGCCTCGATGCCGCTTGACGCCGGCAAGACAGACACGCTCGTCAGCGTGCGCGGGCTTTCGATGCACTTCCCGATCTATGCGGGTGTGTTCCGCCGGCAGGTCGGCGTCATCAAGGCGGTGGACGAGGTGAGCTTCGACATCGCCCGCGGCGAGACGCTGGGCGTCGTCGGCGAGTCGGGCTGCGGCAAGTCCACCACCGGGCGCGCCACGATCCGGCTCTACAAGCCGACCGCCGGCTCCGTGGTGATCGACGGCAAGGACATCGCGCTTCTCGAAGGCGGGGAGCTTCGCCGGCTCCGGCCGCAGATGCAGATGATCTTCCAGGACCCGCAGGCCTCGTTGAACCCGCGGATGACGGTGGGCTCGATCATCGCCGAGCCGCTCGACGAGCACCGGCCGGACCTGAAGCGCGCCGAGCGGCAGGACCGGGTGCGGGACCTTCTCGACCGCGTCGGCATGAACCCCGATTTCGCCAACCGCTATCCGCACGAGTTTTCCGGCGGCCAGCGGCAGCGCATCGGCATCGCCCGGGCGCTGGCGCTGGAGCCGAAGTTCATCGTCTGCGACGAGCCGATCGCGGCGCTCGACGTGTCGATCCAGGCGCAGGTGGTGAACCTGCTGGAAGACCTGCAGGACCAGCTCGGCCTCACCTACATGTTCATCAGCCACGACCTTTCCATGGTCCGCCACATCGCGGACCGGGTGGCGGTGATGTATCTCGGCCGCATCGTGGAGCTCGCGCATCGCGACATTCTCTACGAGGCGCCGAAGCACCCCTACACCAAGGCGCTCCTCTCCGCCGTGCCGACGGTGGAGAAGCGCGCGCAGGAGCGGATCATCCTGAAGGGGGACGTGCCGAGCCCGGCCAACCCGCCCTCGGGCTGCGTGTTCCGCACCCGCTGCCCGGTCGCGGAGGCGCGCTGCGCCGCCGAGATCCCGGCGCTTCGCAAGCTTTCGGACGGGCGGCAGGCCGCCTGCCATTTCGCCGAATGACGCCGCGTCGGCCGGCCCCCGCCGGGATTCGCGCTTCCGCGGCGCCGCGCATCGGCTATCGTGCCGGACAGTTCGCCCCGCGACGGGGCGCGACGAAGATCAGAATCGTTCAACGATCAGGGAGCCTGAATCCATGACCAACAAACGACGTTTCCTCGCGGCGGCGTCCGCGCTCGCGATGCTCGCGGGCCCGGCCGTCGCCGAGCGGGGCGCCGACGGGGAGCTGAAGATCATCTACTGGCAGGCTCCTTCGACGATGAACCCGTTCCTCTCGGGCGGCACGAAGGAAGTCGAGGCCGCCTCGATGGTGATCGAGCCGCTCGCGCGCTATTCCAACACTGGCGACATCGTGCCGGCGCTGGCCGCCGAGATCCCGACCGTCGAGAACGGCGGCGTGTCCGAGGACCTCAAGTCCATCACCTGGAAGCTCAAGACCGACGTGATGTGGTCGGACGGCACGCCGTTCACCGCCGAGGACGCGATCTTCACCTGGAAGTACTGCACCGACCCGAACGGCGGCTGCGCGCAGACGACCTATTTCGAGGGCGTCTCGGCGATGGAGGCGATCGACGCCCACACGCTGAAGATCAGCTTCACCGAGCCGAAGCCGTTCCCCTACACGGCGCTGGTCGGCTCCGAGAGCCCGATCATCCAGGCCAAGCAGTTCGCCGACTGCATGGGCGCCAAGGCGCCGGAATGCACCGAGCAGAACTTCAACCCGATCGGCACCGGCCCGTTCAAGGTGGTCGAGTTCCGCGCCAATGACGTGATCACGCTCGAGGCGAACCCGCATTACCGCGACCCGGCCAAGCCGGCCTTCGCCAAGGTCACCTTCAAGGGCGGCGGCGACGCGGAATCGGCGGCCCGTTCGGTGCTGCAGACCGGCGAGTTCGACTACGCCTGGAACCTCCAGATCAGCCCCGAAGTGCTGACCGAGATGGAATCCGCCGGCAAGGGCAAGGTCGTCGTCGCCTTCGCCACCTCGGTGGAGCGCATCCACGTCAACTTCACCAACCCGGATTCGGCGCTCGGGCCGGACGACCGCTCCGTCTTCAAGGCGGACGGCTCCAACCCGCACCCGATCCTCTCCGACATCCGCGTCCGCAAGGCGCTGTCGAAGGCGATCGACCCGGTGGTCCTGACCGAGATCGGCTATGGCAAGACCGGCAAGCCGACCTGCAACGTGCTGCCCGGGCCGGACATCTACGCCTCCACCGCGAACGAGGCCTGCAAGACGCAGAATCTCGACGAGGCTAAGGCGCTGCTTGACGAGGCCGGCTGGGTTCCGGGCTCCGACGGCGTGCGGGTGAAGGACGGGCGCCGCCTCTCCTTCCTCTACCAGACCTCGACCAACGCGGTGCGCCAGGAGTTCCAGGCCATCATCAAGGAATGGTGGAGCCAGATCGGCGTCGAGACGGAGCTGCGCAACATTTCCGCCTCGGTGTTCTTCGGCGGCGACCCGAACTCTCCGGACACGTTCCAGAAGTTCTACGCCGACCTCGAGATGTACACGAACAACTTCTCGGGCGTGGACCCGGAGGCCTACATGGCCAACTGGCTCTGCGACAAGGCGCCGACCCCGGCCACCCAGTGGCAGGGCGAGAACATCAACCGCTACTGCAACCCGGAATATGACGCCCTCGCGGCCGAATTCGCGAAGACGGCCGGCCTCGAAGCCCGCGCCGAAATCGCGAAGAAGATGAACGACATCCTGATGCAGGACTACGTCATGTTCCCGCTGGTCCATCGCGGCGGCACCTCCGCCCACGCCAACAGCCTCGAAGGCGTGCTGATCAACGACTGGGACAGCGAACTCTGGAACATCGCGGACTGGCGCCGCGCGAAGTGAGTTCCTGAAAGACCGGAGGCGGCCCGCCCTGGGCCGCCTCCACCACCCTTCGAGGCGCCGATGCTCCGCTACGCCATTCGCCGGCTGCTCATCTCCATCCCCACCCTGCTGGCGATCAGCTTCATCGTCTTCGCGCTGCTGGATCTCGCGCCGTCGGACCCGACCGCGAACCTGCCGCTGACGATCCCGCCCGAGGTGCGCGAGAAGATCCGTCTCTCGCTCGGCCTCGGCGAGCCCTTCCCGATCCGCTATCTCAAGTGGCTGCAGCAGTTCCTCATCAACGAGCCGCTCGCCGTCTTCGAGCAGCTCACCGGCCTTTCGATCGGGGATAGCGAGAACCGCCTGCGCGTCCTCTCCTGGGCGACCCGCTCGCCGGTGACCGACCTGATCGTCGAGCGCATGCCGCAGACGCTCTGGGTGGTCGGCATGTCCTATGTCGTGGCGGTGCTGATCGCGGTGCCGATCGGCGTCATCTCCGCCTACCGGCAGTATTCGATCTTCGACCAGGTCGGCACGCTGATCTCGATGCTCGGCTTCTCGATCCCGACCTTCTTCACCGGCCTCCTGCTGATCGTGATCTTCTCGGTCTGGCTCGGCTGGCTCCCGTCGATCTACGATACGACGCACGTGGTGAACGACTGGGAGAGCTTCCTCTTCCAGGTGCGGCAGATGATCATGCCGACGATGGTGCTGGCGCTGGCCAACGCCAGCCAGATCAGCCGCTTCATGCGCGCCTCGATGCTCGACAACCTGAACCAGGACTATGTCCGCACCGCCCGCGCCAAGGGCGTGCGGGAGCGGACGGTGGTTCTGCTCCACGTGCTCCGCAACTCGCTCATCCCGGTGGTGACGGTGATCGCGCTCGGCGTGCCGACGATCTTCGGCGGCGCCATCGTCACCGAGCAGATCTTCCGGGTGAACGGGATCGGCGCGCTGCTCATCACCGGGATCGAGTCGAACGACATCCCGCTGGTGCAGACGCTGACCTTCATCTTCGCGATCCTGATCGTGCTCTTCAACCTGATCGCCGATCTCCTCTACGGCGTGCTCGACCCGAGGATCCGCTATGAGTGAGGCGGCGTCCCCCGAACCCGCCGCGGCGCCCGCCGCCGCCGCGACCGCGCACCGCTCGCTCTGGGGCGATGTCTGGCGGCAGTTCCGCGCCCATCGCGGCGCGATGATCGGCACCGCCGTCTTCAGCTTCATCCTCGCCGCGGTGATCTTCGGCCCGATGATCTGGACGGTGAATCCGGGCGAAACGAACATCCGCGCCCGCAATCTGCCGATGAGCTTCGCGCATCCGTTCGGCACCGACAATGTCGGGCGGGACATGCTGGCGCAGATGCTGGCGGGCGGGCGCGTCTCGCTCGCCGTCGGCATCACGGCGATGCTGGTCTCGATGCTGATCGGCGCGCTGATCGGCGTGCTGGCGGGCTATTTCCGCCGGCTCGACGGCGCGCTCATGCGGCTGACCGAGCTCTTCCTCGCGCTGCCGATCCTGCCGCTGCTGCTGGTGGCGATCCTTCTCTTCCGGGATACGCTGCGCGCCAATTTCGGGCCGGAGGCCGGCGTCTTCCTGATGATCGTGCTGATCATCGGGGTGACGAGCTGGATGCAGACGGCGCGCATCGTGCGCGGCGAGGTGCAGTCGATCAAGGAGCGGGAATTCGTGCTCGCCGCCAAGAGCATCGGCACCAAGGAAGGGCGGATCATCACCCGCCACATCATGCCGAACGTGCTCTCGCCGATCATGGTCTCGGCCACCATCGGCGTCGCCGCCGCGATCATCACCGAGAGCACGCTCTCCTTCCTCGGCCTCGGCTTCCCGCCGGATTTCCCGACCTGGGGGCGGCTTCTCTATGACGGGAAGGATTTCCTCACCCGCGCGCCGGGCCGGGTGATCTGGCCGGGCCTCGCGATCAGCCTGACGGTGCTGTCGGTGAACTTCATCGGCGACGGTCTGCGGGACGCGCTCGACCCCCGCATCCGCGGCCGCTGATCCGGCTGGTTTGCGCGAGTTCCGCTCTCGGTAGGCGATTTATCCCCGAAGCCCCGGACGACGGCTGAGCGGCTGGAGGCGTCGCCAGCGCGCCCTCCCGGGGGGAGGGTCGGGCGCGGTCCGGGCTGGTCGCCCGGGCGAGACGGCTGGGCACAGCGAAACGAAATTCCGGGAAAATACATTAGATCAATGCTTTAACCCCGATATCAACCTTGATATCAGGCCGGCTCGATCAGTTCCGGCCCATCCGACTTCGCCTTGTTCACCGCCGGGCCGACCTCGTGGAAGGCCCAGAAGTCT
>CALFYQ010000294.1 GCA_937952085.1 uncultured Paracoccaceae bacterium
CCCCGGCGCCGTCGAGCCCGTCGAACGGCGTCCGCTCCAGCCGCCGGGCCAGCGCCTCCAGCCGCTCCGGCCCGCCGGGCGCCTCGCGCCGGCGGCGGAACCGTTGCGCCTCGTGGAGATCGACCGCCACGCCGGAAAGGTCGAACGCCACCCGCTCCCGGTCGGCGACGATGCGCGGCCGGCCCGGCTCGTCCACCACGGCGCGAAGCTTGCTGAGCGCCCAGCGGAGGGAGGCTTTCGGGTCGTGCGGCAGGTCCCAGAACAGCTCGCAAAGCCGCTCGCGCCGGTGCGGCCGCCCGGTCGCCACGAGATATGCGAGCAGCGCCCGCGCCTTGCGCGAGGCCGGCAGCCTCGCCTCCGCGCCATCCACGAAGACGCGGAGCTCCCCGAGGAGCGATATCTCCAGTCCCTTGGCCAAGGCCGTCTCCGAAAGTCGCGCCGCCCCGCGGCGCCCGGCGATTTCGCGCCGAACCGCGCCGGAGTTTCAGCTTAGCGCCTCGAACTGGCCGCCGCGCCCCCCTCTCGGGGCCTTCGGCGGCCAGATCTCGTGTCGAACTGCACAGGCGCGACGCCAGGCGCGCGAAATCCGCGGCGATTACAACGCTCATGACAACGGCGCCGCCCCAGATCGCCACCATCCGCAACGGCCCCCCTCCGAGCGGAGCGGCCCGGGCGCCCCCACGCTCGGGCCGCATGTGTCGAAAAGGAGAACGAGATGAACCGCCCGAACCCCTCTGCGCCCATCCCCGGCGGCGCGCCGAGCCCTGCGCTCGTCGCGGCGGTCCGCCTCCGTTGAACGGCCGCGAACCGGACCGGCGCCCCGCCCCGGCGGCGCGCGGCGCCCGAGACCATGCCCCGAAAGGACCTGAAGATGACCCTCTTTCCCGAAACCCCACTCCGCCCGGACGCGGCGCCCTATCGCCGCACGGCGCGGATCTCGCTCGTCGCGCTGATCGCACGCGGCGTCCGGGCGCTCCGCGAGGCCCATCGCCGCCGCAGGGATTATGAGCGGCTGCGGCACATGCCGGACTACCTGCTCGACGATATCGGCGTCAGCCGCGACACGCTGGCGGACCGGCTCGGCGATCGCCGCCCCTAAGCGGCCGGGGCGGGCGGGGCCCGAAGGCCTCTCCCGCCCCCACCCGGATCAGCCGAAGATGTCGGCGGTGATCCCGGCATACCAGCCGAGGCTTTCCTCCCAGGTCTGCTTGCGAAGCGCGGCGTCCTCGCCGGTCTGGCTGATGAAACCGCCGGTGGAGGCGATCTTGTCGTCCGCCGGCGCATAGTTCGCGCCCACCTTCACCCCGTCCTCCGCCGCGATCAGCGACCAGCAGGTGTTGGAGTACCGCGCCGGGAACACTTTCGAGCCGGTCAGCGCGCCCCGCACCGCATTGGCGCAGACCTTGGCCTGGCTGTTCGCCGCGAAGCCGGATTTCGGCATGTCGCCCTGGAGCGCGGCGTCGCCAAGCACGTGAACGTCCGGGTCCATGCGCGAGGCCATGCCGTTCGGCTCGACCGGGGCCCAGCCCGAGGCGTCCGTCAGCCCCGCCGCCGCGGCGATGCCGCCCGCCCTCTGGCCGGCGATGATGTTGCAGACATCGGCCTTGATGACCTCGCCGTCGACCACGACCTCCATCGCGCCCGGCCGCGCCTCCACCTTGTCGCCGCCGAAATCCGGGCCGAGCCGCTCGATCATGCCCGGATAATGCGCCTGCCAGCCCTCCTCGAAGAGCGCCTGCTTCGAATACTTTTCCTTCGGGTCGACGATGATGATCTTCGCCGTCGGGTTCTTCGCCTTCAGCACATGCGCGACCATCGAAACCCGCTCATAGGGCCCCGGCGGGCAGCGATAGGAGTTCGGCGGCGCGACCATGACGAAGACGCCGCCGGGCCGCATCGCCTCGATCTGCGCCTTCAGAAGTTCCTGCGTGCCGCCCTTGTAGGCGTGCGGCATCGCCTCGACATCCGCCTCCGACCAGCCGGGGACGGAGCCCTCGACGAAGTCGATGCCGGGGCTGAGGATCAATTTGTCATAGGGAACGGCCCCCCCGCCCGACAGCGCCACCGTCTTCGCCGCGCGGTCGACGCCCTTCGCCCAGTCATGGACCATCGTCACGCCCGCGGCCTCTAGCCCGCCATAGCCGTGCGCCAGCGAGGCCCAGTCGCGGAAGCCGCCGAGATAGAGGTTCGAGAAGAAGCAGGAGCGATAGGCGTCGTTCGGCTCGATCAGCGTGACCTCGATCTCGCCTTTGGAATCCTTCGCGATGTAGCGCGCCGCGGTCGCCCCGCCGGCGCCGCCGCCGACCACGACGACGCGTGGCTTGCCGGCCCCGCGGACCATCGGCGCCGCCAGCATGGCCGCCGTCGCGGCCCCGGCGCCGAGAAAGGCGCGGCGGTGGAGCTTCGTCTTCATGGCAATCCTCCCTTGTCTCGTTTCTTGTCAGTCGAGCCCGCCGAAATAGGCGGCGAGGCTGGCGATCTCCTCGTCGGAGAGCCGCGAAGCGACGAGCCGCATCGCCGGGTTGGCGCGGTGCTCGGCGCGATAGGCGTGAAGCGCGGTGACGAAATCCGCCTCGGCCCAGCCGGTGATCGAGGGGACGCCCGCATCCGCCCCGTCTGCGCGATGGCAGGTCAGGCATTCGCCGGCGAGGTATTCGCCGTAATCCGGGTCGCCGACGAGGCCGAGGATCGCCGCGCTCACCGCCGGGTCCCCGCCCGGCCGGCTCGGCGCGCTGCCCGGCAGATCTGACGGCCGGTCGGAGAACGCGCGAAGCCAGACGATCAGCGCCCGCCGCTCTTCCGGGTCGGCGATCCCGCCGAACTTCATCCGCGTGCCAGAGACCAGAACCTTCGGGTTTTGGAGATAGAGATCCAGCGTCTCGTGGCCCCAGACGAGCCCGTCCGCCCCCATCCGGGCCATGTCTTTGGAATAGCGGAATCCCGGGAGGGCGCCGGCGCGCCGGCCGAAGAGGCCGTTGAGCTGCGGCCCGGTCGCGTTCCGCGCGCCGGGGCCGATCTTGTGGCAGATGGCGCATTGGCGGAACGCCGCCTCGCCCCGCGCCAGGAGCGCATCCGCCGCCGCGGGGGCGGCCATCGCGAGGCAGAGAATGAGGACGAGCGCCCGCATGAAACGAGCATAGGCCTAATTATTACAGTCATAAAGCGTTATTTGAATTTGTTTTCGCGCTGGCGGCGAAGCGAACGGGCGCGGCGCCGGGTTCCGGCGAAGACGGCCTAGGGGCGGACGATCGTCCAGCCGGCCTCGTCGAGCTCGATCAGCGTCACCACGCCGGCCGGCACGACCTCGGCGTTCGGGACGATCGGCGGCGGCGCGCCTTCCTTCTTCGCCATCGCCTCCATCGTGTTGCCGCAGGCGGCGAAGGAGACGTTCGGCATCCCCTGCTCGAAGCCTTTCAGCCGCTCCAGCACCGGAGACGTGTCCTGCCGCAGCATGTGGAGCCCGGCGTTGAAGGCCACGACGCGGATCTCGACCTCTTCGCCGAGACCGGAATAGTACCGCGCCACGTTGGCGGCGACGTTCAGCACCGTGTTCATCTTCTGCGGATCGTTGTCGGAGATCTGCAGCGCCAGGTGATGGATCGGCCCCGCGGCAGCCCGCCCGGCGGAGAGGCCGGTCGCGGCGAGCGCGGCGAAGGCGACGAAGGCCAGAACTGCGAAGCGCTTCATGGTCGTACTCCCGTCTGGGCGAAGGCGAGGCGCCGCCGCGAACCCTCGTCCGATTCGGCGACGCCTCGTCGCCCTATTGCGACGCCGACTTCAGGTACTCGATCATCGCCGCCCGCTCCTCGGCCGACTTCAGCCCGGCGAAGGACATCTTGGTGCCCTTGGCGAAGTCCTTCGGCGAGGCGAGGAAGGCGTCGAGCGCCGCCGCGTCCCAGACGCCGCCGTCCTCCGCCAGCTTCTCGAAGGCCTTCGAATAGCGGAATCCGTCGGCATGGCCGATCGCCCGGCCGAAGACGCCGTGGAGCGCCGGCCCGGCGCCGTTCTTCCCGCCTTCCTCGATCTTGTGGCAGGCCTTGCACTTCTTGAAGAGCGTCTCGCCAGCGGCCGCGAGCGCGGCGTCGAAGGCGGCCTCGGCCGGCGCGGCGGCGGGGGCGGGATCGGTCGCCACGGCGGGCTCCGCCTTCGCGTCCGGCTCCGGCGCGGCGGCGGCGGGCCCGTCTTCCGTCTCGGCGCCCGCAGGCGCGCCGCCCTCCGGCGTCACGTCCAGCACCGCCGCCCGCGCGGTGATCGCGACCGAGGCCTTGCAGCCGGTCATGCAGACCTCATGCGGCTTCGCGAAGGGCTCCGCCGCGCGGTCGTCGGCGACGAAGCCGCCGGCGTTCGGCATCTCCACCTCGGCGAAGTTCTCCTTCGAGAGGGTGAAGTCGTCCTCCACGAGGTCGTTGAGATAGAGGAGATAGGCGACGAGCGCATAGGTGTCGTCCGCGCTCAGCGACTGCGCGTCGCCGAACGGCATGGCGCGGCGCACATAATCGTAGACGGTCGAAAGATACGGCCAGTAGGAGCCGATGGTCTTCACCGGCCGCGCGCCGGTCAGCGTGCCGGCGCCGCCTGCGAGCTGCGGCCAGCGGCCGGCGCCCTCGCCGAAATCGCCGTGGCACATGGCGCATTTCTCGGTGAAGATCTCCTCGCCGACTTCGACGCTGCCGGAACCCTCCGGCAGGCCGAGCCCGTCCGGCCGCACGTCGATGTTCCAGGCCTCGATCTCCTCCGGCAGGGCCGGACGGCCGAGGCCGAGCGTCCCGGCCGCGACCGGCGCCGCGATGAGCGCGGCGGCGAAGGCGAGCCCGAGCGCCTCAGGAAATCTCGACATTCTCGGCCTCCCCGTTCTCGTTCACGGCCCAGGTCTGGATGCCGTTGTTGTGGTAGATGGAGTTCGTCCCCCGCACCTTCCGCAACTCGTCCTTCGTCGGCTGCACATAGCCGGTCGAATCGTGCGCGCGCGACTGGAGGAGGAGCGGCCGCCCGTCCCAGTCGAACTCATGGTAGAAGCGATGGATGGACTTCTCGAAGCTCGGGCCGTCGAGACGGGCCTCGACCCAGTTCATCCCGCCGTCGATCGTCACGTCCACCCGCGGGATCGCGCCGCGGCCGGACCAGGCGATGCCGGTCAGCACGGTCGGCCCCTTGCCGTGAAGGATCGGGGCCTGCGGGCTAGGGCTAGTGATGACGGATTTCGCATCCATTTCCCAGGTGAAGCGCCGCGCCTTCCCGTTCGGCAGAAGGTCGGTGTATTTTGAGGTCTCCTCCCGCTGCTCCCAGGGCGCGTCGCCCACTTCGAGCCGGCGGAGCCACTTGATCCACATGTTGCCTTCCCAACCCGGCACCACCAGCCGGACCGGGTAGCCTTGTTCGGGCCGCAGCGCCTCGCCGTTCATCTTGAAGGCGACGAGGCAGTCGTCGAGCGCCTTCTCCATCGGGATCGAACGGGTCATGCCGGAAGCGTCGCCGCCCTCCGCCAGCAGCCACTTGCCCGCCGTCTTCACCCCCGCCTCGGCCAGAAGATCGGAGAGCCGCACGCCGGTGTACATGACGTTGTGGATCATGCCGTGGGTGAACTGGCAGCCGTTGAGCTGCGCCCCGCGCCACTCCATGCCGCTGTTGGCGGCGCATTCGAGGAAGTGGACCCGGTTCACCCGCGGGAAACGCTTGAGATCGGCGAGGGTGAAGACGAGCGGCGTCTCCACCAGCCCGTGGATCATCAGCCGGTACTGCGCCGGGTCCACCTCGGCGATGCCGCCATGGTGCCGCTCGAAGCAGAGGCCGTTCGGCGTGATGATGCCGTCCAGCTCATGGAGCGGCGTGAAGTTGACCGAGCTTTGCGCGTCGGCGGTCAGCCAGGGCACGTCGCGCCGCACCACGTCCTTCTCGAAGGCCGAAGGATGGCCGTAGGGCCGCGCGTCCACCCCGTCGCCGAGATGGCGCGCCCAGGGCTGCGCCTCCATGATCGCCGGGTCGCCCGCCGCCCGCGCCGCGCCGCCGACCAGCGCGCCGCCCGCGGCGATGGCGCCGCCGGCGAGAAAGCCCCGCCGCGTGGATCTCGCCTCGCTCATCTCTTCCTCCGTCTTCAGGCGCCGGTGACGCGCACCGAATGGTTCGGGTCGACGCTGACGACCCCTTTCCGCCGGATATGGCTTTCCACCACGTCCCAGATCGGCGGCCCTTCCGTTCCCTCGTTCACCGAGGCCCAGCCGGCGACGACATAGCTCTTCGCCGGGTCGATCGCCGCGCCGCTCTTGAGCAAGGTCATGTCGGAGAGCCGCTCGCCGATGGGCTTGGCCACGTCGATCGCATAGCCCATGCCGCCGACGCGAACCATGTCGCCGCCCTGCTGGTAATAGGGATCCGGGTTGAACAGGTTGTCCGCCACGTCTTCGAGAATCTCGCGGATCGTCGCGCCGGTCATCTCCACGCGGTAGGCCGCCGGATAGGACATGGCGGTGGCGTTGAAGACGTCCTCGCGGGTGATCTCCGCGCCGGGGAGGAGCGACGGGCCCCAGCGGAAACCGGGGGAGAAGGCGATGTCCGCCTCCCGCTCCTCGATCAGCGCCTGGCATATCAGGTCGTCCCAGGAGCCGTTGAAGTTGCCGCGCCGGTAGAGGAGCGCATCCGTCGTCCCCAACACCTCGCGAAGCTTCGCCTCGTGCGGCGCGCGCGTCTCGTCGACCAGCGCCGCCATCTCCGGGTCCGGCGCGATCGCGTCCGAGAAGATCGGGATCAGCTTGTGGCGGAAGCCCTTCACCGCGCCGTCCCGCACGTCGAGGTCGAGCCGCGCGACGAACTTGCCGTTCGAGCCGGTGGCGAGCAGCATGGTCTTGCCGACCTGAACCGGCTCCGGCAGCGCGTCATGGGTGTGCCCGGTCAGGATCACGTCGATCCCCTCGACCCGGCCAGCCATCTTCCGGTCCACGTCGAACCCATTGTGGGAAAGGACGACGACGCAATCCGCGCCCGCCTCCCGCACCTCGGCGACCATCTCGGCCATCCGCTCCTCCCGCACCCCGAAGGAGAGCGAGGGGAACATCCATTTCGGGTTGGCGATGGGCAGATAGGGGAAGGCCTGCCCGATCACCGCGATCTTCGCGCCGCCCCGCTCGAAGATCTTGTAGGGCTCGTAGGCCGGCTCGTTCCACTCGGCGTCGAAGATGTTGGCGCCGAGGAAGGGGAAGGCCAGCCCCTCGACGATCTCGTCCACCCGGTCCTTGCCGAGCGTGAACTCCCAGTGGGAGGTCATCGCGTCCGGCGCGAGCAGGTTCATGGCGTCCACCATGTCCTGCCCGCCGGTCTCGTTGGCGACATAGCCGCCCTGCCAGGTGTCGCCGCCATCGAGAAGGAGCGCGTCCGGCCGCGCGGCGCGGATCGCCTTGACCACCGTCGCCACCCGGTCGAGCCCGCCCATCCGGCCATAGGCGCGGGCGAGATCGGCGAAGTCCACGCAGGTCAGCGCATAGGCCTCGGGCGAGCCGGGCGTGAGGCCGAAGGTCTTGAGGAAGGTCTCGCCGGTCAGGTGCGGCGGCAGGCCCTTCGCGTCGCCGACGCCGAGATTGATCTCGGGCTCGCGGAACCAGATCGGCTTGGTCTGGGCGTGGATGTCGGTCACATGGATCAGCGTCACGTTGCCGAACGTGTCGAATTCCAGCAGCCGGTCCTGGCTCAGCCCCTGCTGCGCCATCAGCCGGGTCCAGCCCCCGGTTCCGCCCAGAACGGCCGATGCGGCGAAGCCGGCCTGCAGGAAATGACGGCGGGAGATCATGGCGCTGCCTTTCGCGCCGGGCTTTTACAGCCCGGCAGTGTTGAACCCGGATGCGGAACGGCCCCCGCCCTCCGGCGGGGGCCGACCCTTCGCTACTGCCTGACGGAGGGCGTCTCGATGCCGAGGCCCTGGCCGCGCCAGGCCACATAGAGTTCGAGCGCGCGGAACTCCGCCGAGCCCGGCGAGAAGGTCTCGCCCCGCGTGTCGCGAATGCAGCCCTTGAAGCGATCATGCAGCGAGACGAGCTTGGTGTTCCGCAGCCGGTAGGTCGGGAACCCGTTGACCTGCCCCTGGGAGAGATGGTCCGCCCGGATCATGTCGCCCCAATGGTCCTCGTGGCAGTTCGCGCAGGCGAGTTCGAGCTGACCGAAGCGGGTGTAGTACATCTCCTTGCCGCGCTCGAACCATTCTTCCGCGGGGCCGGAGACATCCACCTCCATCGGCATGCCGCGGGACTGGAGCCCGATCAGCGCGGTCATCCCGATCATCGGGTTCTTCTCCCAGGTCCAGGCGTCAGCCTCCATCCGGTTGACCCGGCAGTCGTTGACGTAGTTCTCCAGCGACCAGACCTCGCCGGCCTTCTCGTTCCACTTCGGCATGTGGGCGCGAACGCCCTTCATCGTCTCCTCGACATCGCCGTGGCAGTCCGCGCAGGACTTGCCGGCCTTGCCCTCGACCTTGGTCCAGAGCTCCCTGGCCGCGTCGATCTCGAGGAAGGAGGGGTTCTCGAAATCGTCCGTCTGCAACGCCTGGGTGGCGTCCTCGCGGAACCGCCAGCCCGAAAGGATGACCGGGAGCGGGTTGCCCTCCGGGCTCTCGAGCTTCGTGACGATCTCCTGCCCCTCGACGACGAGTTCCGCGTCCTCGTCCGCCGAAGCCGCTCCCGCGGCGATGGCGAACGCGGCCGCCGCGATCAGCGAAAGCGCCTTGCGTCCCATGCTTTCCTCCCCTTTGCCGGTCGGTTCAGCCGACCGTGATCGCGTTCTCCGTCTCGTAGACGGAGCCGTCGTCATCGACCCATTTGAACTTGAACGTCCCCGAGCGCTCGACCTTGGCGGAGAACTCGAAATACGGGTTCGCCGACACCGCCGGGTCGATGTCCACGGTCAGGATCTCCTGCCCCTCGAACGTCGCCTCGAAGCGGTTGATGATCTTCCGGGGGATCAGCTCGCCGGTCTTGGAATCCTTCCGCTGGCCGGATTCCATCTCGTGGCTGATGAGCGTCTTGATGGTGACGACTTCGCCCGGCTTGGCGGTTTTCGGCGCTTTGACGCGCGGCTTCGATTCGGCCATGTGCGTTCTCCTACCTGTCGCTCAGCCGCCGCAGCCGCCGATCGTGACCTTCACCTCGCGCCGCGCCGCGACGACCGCGCCGTCCGCCATCTTGGCGAGGGCGACGACGTTCTGCGTCTTGGCGAGCCGGATCCGGGTCGAGGCGCGGCTCTCGCCGGCGAGCGGCCCGAAATGGAACTTCGCGACGCCCGGGCTCGGGTTGCCGTCGGCGAAGACCGCGATGGCGACCGCGCCGGGCGCGAAGACCTCGACCGGCACCGAGTTGCCGTTCTCGGCGATCTCGGGGGCGGAAATCTCCACTCCGCCCTCGCCGAGCGCCGCGCCCTCTGCGAAGGCGGCCATCGCCTCGTCCACCGTCGCCGCGGAGGCGCCGCGCGGAAGGAAGCCCATCAGCGCGCCGCCCGCGGCGAGGATCAGGGCCTCTCGTCTCGAAAGTCTCATGTCTCTCTCCCGATCGGGGCGCAGCGCGCCCTCAGTCCTTGAGCGTCGCGAGGAAGGCCACGACGTCCTCGATCTCCTGCGCCGACAGGAGCGGCGTGATCTCCTTGGCGGCCTTGCCGGTGAACGCGTCCCCCGGCCGGATGAATCCGGTCACCCGGTAGAAGGAGGGCATCATCGAGCCCTCGAAGGTCTTCTTGGCGTCGGCGACGATGCCGCGAAGCTCCTCCACCGAACGGCGGGCGCCGATCCCGTCGAGCTCCGGGCCGACCTCGCCGGGCCACTGCACGTCCGTCAGCGACGAAACCGAATGGCACGCGACGCAGTTGCCGAGGGAGCGCGAGGAAAAGACCTTCTTCCCCGCCGCGGGGTCGCCCGGCGTATCCGAGAGCGGCGCCGCGACCTTGCCTTCATCGTCGAAGACGACATCGCCCGGCGCCACGGCGCCCGCCAGGGCCGGCGCCGCGAGGGCCGCCAAGGCGAACGCGATAGATCCCCGTTTCATGCTTGCTCTCCCTTCCCGCGCGCCGTCGGCCCGGCGCGACTCTCGTTGCCCTGAACCTGTCCCAGCGGCAGGGCGATTGCAACATCAAATTCGCATTACATGATGTGTTTGGAGAACCGGCGCGCGCCTGCCCGCCGCGCCCCGGCCTCCCGCCGCCTCACTCGGTCGCGCCGGCCAGCTTCCGCGCGTGGTATTTCTGGAAGTGCTCCTCGCCCTCGTAGCCCTTCTCGCGGACCCATTCGAACATGTGGAGCGTGGTCTTCTTGCCGAAGGCGCCCGGCATCGTCGCCACCGCCGCCGCGCCGGCCGGGCCGTCCGGCGCCGTCTCCGGCATAAAGAGGATCGTCGGCGTGAAGACGACGCCCCAGCGCCGCGCCATCTCCTTCTCGGGGAGCGCGGTTCCGTCGAAATCCGTCACCTCCTCGTCGCCGAAGAGGTTCATCTGCACGACGACGAAATTGGCCGCGATCCAGTCGGCGATCTCGGGGTCGGCGAAGACCTTCTCGTGCAGCTCTCTGCAGTAGATGCAGCCGCGCTGCTCGAAGATCACCGCCAGCCGCTTGCCCGCGGCCGAGGCGGTTTCGAGGTCTTCCGTCATGTCCTTGAAGGTGACGGCGAACCACTTCTCCTTGTGGAGCCCGTCCTCGCCGAGCTCGGCGACGGCGGCGAGCGGCGCGAGCGCCAGGAGCGCGGCGGCGGCGATGGCTTTCAGCATGTCCCTCTCCCTATTGCAGCGTGCCGATGTCCGGCGCGATGCGGAGCATCCATTCGGCGATGATGTTGACGCTGTTGGTGGCGATCAGCAGGGCGAAGGCGACCAGCGCGCCGCCCATCGCCTTCTCGACCTTCGGCAGGTGCCGCCGGAACCCCTTGGCCCAGCGCAGGAACGGCCCGACGAAGAGCGCCGCCAGCACGAAGGGCGCCGTCATCCCCACCGCATAGGCGAGGAGGAGCCGCGCCCCCTCCCCCGCCGTCTCCTGCGCCCCCGCGGCGAAGAGGATCGCGGCGAGGACGGGGCCGACGCAGGGCGTCCAGCCGAAGGCGAAGGCGAGCCCGACGAGATAGGCGCCGGCGAGGCCCCAGCGCCGCGGCCCGGCGTCGATCCGCGCCTCCCGATAGAGAAAGCCGATCCGGAACACCCCGAGGAAATGCAGGCCGAGCAGCAGGATCACCGCCGCCGCCAGCCAGCGCAGCTCGTCGAACCAGAGCCGGAGAGACTGCCCGAACGTGGTCGCCGTCGCGCCGAGCCCGACGAAGACCGTCGCGACGCCGAGCGCGAAGAGGAGCGACGACAGGAAGACGCCCCGCCGCGCCTCGGGCGCGAGATCCCCCGCCGTCAGCCGGTCCATGCTCAGCCCGGCGAGATAGCAGAGGTAGAACGGCACGATCGGAAGGATGCAGGGCGAGAGGAAGGAGAGGAGCCCCGCGAAGAACGCGGCGCCGAGCCCGATGTCGAAGCCCATTCCCTTCCCCTTTCGTTATTATATTCGCTTATGTATATATGTAGCATGATCCGGTCAACGATCCTCGCGCTCGCCCTCGCCTGCCTCGCGGCGCCGCTATCGGCGGCGGAGCTTCTGATGGCGGAAACGCCGGGCTGCACCTGGTGCGCGCGCTGGGAGCGGGAGATCGGCGGCGCCTATCCGCTCACGCCCGAAGGCCGCCGCGCGCCGCTCCGCCACATCGCCCTCGCCGCGCCGCCGGAGGAGATCCGCTTCGCCGCGCCGCTTCGCGTCTCGCCCACCTTCGTTCTGGTGGAGGACGGCGCGGAGGTCGGCCGGATCGAGGGGCATCCCGGCGATCTCTTCTTCTGGCCGATGCTGGACGCGCTTCTGAAACGCCTGCCCGCGCCCGCGCCGAACGGGGTCTGACGCTCTTCGCTTGCACGAAGCCCGCGCCGGGCCGATGATCGGCCGGCACGCAATCATGTTCAGCGGGCCGGCCCCACAAGAACAGCGCCGGCCCCACGCCAGGGGAGGGCGCGGGCATGGAGATGTCGGAGGGCGCCCTGCTCGCGCTCCTCGGCTTCGGCGGCGGCCTCGGCCTCGGCCTCGCCGCCCGGATCGGCCGGTTCTGCACGCTCGGCGCGATCGAGGACGCGCTCTACGGCGGCTCCACGACGCGGCTTCGCGCCTGGGCGCTGGCGCTCGCCGCCGGCATCCTTCTCGTCCATCTCGGCGCGGCGCTCGGCCTCGTCGATTTCGGCCGCTCGATCTACGCCGCGCTGGCCTGGAGCCCCGCCGCCTCGATCGTCGGCGGCCTCCTCTTCGGCTACGGCATGGCGCTGGCGGGGAATTGCGGCTTCGGCGCGCTGGCGCGGGCCGGGGGCGGAGACATCCGCGCCCTCGTCGTCGTCATCTCCCTCGCCATCTCGGCGGCGATGACGCTCGGCGGCCCGCTCGCCCGGCTGAGGGTGACGCTCCTGCCGACCGGGCCGGCCGAAGGCGCGAACTGGAGCGCGGCCGAGGCGCTCGCCGGGCTGACCGGGCTGCCGCCGCTCCTCTGGGCCGCGCTCGCCGCCGCCGGTTTCGCGCTCTGGGCGCTGGCCGACGGCGCGTTCCGCCGCCGCCCGCGGCTCGTCCTCTCCGCCCTCGTCGTCGGCGCGGCCATCGCTTCGGGCTGGGTCGGAACCAGCCTCGTCGCCGCCGAAAGCTTCGCGCCCGTCGCGACCGGCTCGCACAGCTACACCGCGCCCCTCGCCGAAAGCCTCTTCTACCTGATGACCTCGAGCGCCGGCGGCCTCTCCTTCGGCGTCGGCTCGGTCGGCGGCGTGCTGGCCGGCGCCTTCCTCGGCTCGATCGGCCGGCGGCAGTTCCGCTGGGAGGCCTGCGACGACCCGCGGGAGCTTGGCCGCCAGATCCTCGGCGCCGCGCTGATGGGCGTCGGCGGGGTGACGGCGCTCGGCTGCTCGGTCGGCCAGGGGCTCACCGCCTTCTCCGCCCTCGCCTGGAGCGCGCCGGTCACCCTTGCCGCCATCGCCGCCGGCGCCGCGCTCGGGCTTCGCCAGCTCATCGTAGGCATCCCCGGCTGGCGCGCGGTGAAGTGACGTCGCGCCAGCGCGGCCTGCGGTCGCTTTGAAAGCGTCGCGACGCGGGGACATAGTCCCGCAACGCAACAACCGGCGGAGCAACAGGTGACGACACGGTTCGGCTCTCGCGGCGCCGCGCTCGGCGGCGCCGTCGCCGCGGCGCTCGCCTTCGCCGGCTATTTCGGCTGGAAGGAGATTGGCGGCGACGCCCTGCCGGAGGGCTTCGCCAGCGGCAACGGCCGGATCGAGGCGGTGGCCATCGACATCTCCACCAGGGTCGCCGGCCGGCTCGGCGACATCCTTGTCGACGAGGGCGACTTCGTGACGCTCGGGCAGAAGCTGGCGGTGATGGACACCGCCCATCTCGAGGCGCAGCTCCGCCAGGCCGAAGCGCAGAAGCGCCGCGCCGTCATCGGCGTCGAGACCGCCGAGAGCGTCGTCCGCCAGCGCGAGGCGGAGCGCCGCGCCGCCGAAGCCGTGGTGCAGCAGCGCGCCGCCGACAACGACGCCGCGCAGCGCCAGCTCGCCCGCTCCGAGCCCCTGGCCCGCTCCAACACCATCGCTCTCTCGGTGCTGGACAAGGACCGCGCCGCCGCCCGCGCCGCCGAGGCCGGGCTCGCCGCGTCCCGCGCGCAGCTCGCCGCCAGCGAGGCCGCCATCGGCGCGGCGCAGGCCGCCGTGGTGGACGCCGAAGCCGCGGTCGACGCCGCCGAGGCCGCCATCGAGGCGATCCGCGCCGATATCGACGACAGCACGCTGAAGGCGCCGCGGGACGGGCGGGTGCAGTATCGCGTCGCCGAGCCGGGCGAGGTGCTCGCCGCCGGCGGCCGCGTGCTCAACATGGTCGATCTCGGCGACGTCTACATGACCTTCTTCCTCCCCACTTCCGAGGCCGGCCGCGTCGCGATCGGCGCGGAGGCGCGGCTCGTGCTCGACGCCGCGCCGCAATGGGTGGTGCCGGCGACGATCCGCTTCGTCGCCGACGTGGCGCAGTTCACGCCCAAGACGGTGGAGACGGAGGAGGAGCGGCAGAAGCTGATGTTCCGCGTCCGCGCGCAGCTTCCCCCCGCGCTTCTCCAGAAATACGTCTCATACGTAAAGACGGGCCTGCCCGGCCTCGCCTATGTCCGGCTCGACCCCGAGGCGGAATGGCCGGAATTCCTCTCGCAGAACCTCGTCGAATGACCGGGCCGGTCGCCCGGCTCGAAGGCGTCACCCTCTCCTACCGGGCCGTCCGCGCGCTCGACGGCGTCGATCTCGACATTCCCGCCGGGGTCATGGCCGGGCTGATCGGGCCTGACGGCGTCGGCAAGTCGAGCCTTCTTTCCCTCGTCGCCGGCGCGCGGCGGGTGCAGGCCGGGCGGGTGACCGTGCTCGGCGGCGACATTTCCGACCGGGCCCACCGGGAGGGGGCGCAGCCCCGCATCGCCTACATGCCCCAGGGGCTCGGCCGGAACCTCTACCCCACCCTCTCGGTGCGCGAGAACGTGGATTTCTTCGGCCGGCTCTTCGGGCAGGATCGGGCGGAGCGCGCGCGGCGGATCGGCCGGCTCCTCCAGGGCACCGGCCTCGCTCCCTTCGCCGACCGGCCGGCGCAGAAACTCTCTGGCGGCATGAAGCAGAAGCTCGGCCTCTGCTGCGCCCTGATCCACGACCCGGACCTCCTGATCCTCGACGAACCGACCACCGGCGTGGACCCGCTTTCCCGCCGCCAGTTCTGGGAGCTGATCGCGGCGATCCGCGCCGAGCGGCCGGGTATGAGCGTGATCGTCGCCACCGCCTACATGGAGGAGGCCGCGCGGTTCGACTGGCTGGCGGCGATGGACGCCGGCCGCGTGCTGGCGACCGGGGCGCCCGCCGATCTCCTCGCGCGCACCGGCGCCGCCGATCTCGACGAAGCCTTCGTCGCCCTCCTGCCGGAGGCGCGGCGCCGGGGCTACGCGCCCGCCCTGATCCCGCCCCGCGCGCCCGATGGCGACGGCCCGCCGGCCATCGAGGCCGAGGGGCTCACCATGCGCTTCGGCGACTTCACCGCGGTCGACGATGTCAGCTTCCGCATCCATCGCGGCGAGATCTTCGGCTTTCTCGGCTCCAACGGTTGCGGCAAGACCACGACCATGAAGATGCTGACGGGCCTCCTCCCCGCCAGCGAGGGCCGCGCCCGGCTCTTCGGCCGCGAGGTGGACCCCGAAGATATCGAGGTCCGCCGCCGCGTCGGCTACATGAGCCAGGCCTTCTCGCTTTATTCCGAACTGACCGTCCGGCAGAACCTCGAGCTTCACGCCCGCCTCTTCCAGCTTCCCGAGGCGGAGATCGCCGGCCGGGTGCGGGAGATGATCGCGCGGTTCGAGCTTGGCGCCGTCACGGATTCCGTCCCTGAGGCGCTCCCCCTCGGCATCCGCCAGCGGCTCAGCCTCGCCGTCGCGCTGATCCACGGGCCGGACGTCCTGATCCTCGACGAGCCGACCTCGGGGGTGGACCCGGTCGCCCGCGCCGGCTTCTGGCGCATCCTCGGGGAGCTTTCCCGGCGCGACGGGGTGACGATCTTCGTCTCCACCCATTTCATGAACGAGGCGGCGCTCTGCGACCGGATCTCGCTCATGCATGCCGGCAAGGTGCTGGTGAGCGACCGGCCGGAGGCCATCGTCGCCGCCTCGGGCGCCGCCGATCTCGAAGCCGCCTTCATCTCTCATCTCGAAGCCGCCTCCGGCGAGGCCGCCGCCGCCCT
>CALFYQ010000295.1 GCA_937952085.1 uncultured Paracoccaceae bacterium
AGTCGGCGGTGCAGGGCATGACGCGCGGCCTCGCCCGCGATCTCGGCCCGCGCGGCATCACCGTCAACAACGTCCAGCCGGGCCCGATCGACACCGATCTCAACCCCGCCGAAGGCCCGATGAAGGACCTGATGCACTCCTTCATGGCGATCAAGCGCCACGGGAAGCCCTCGGAGGTCGCCTCGCTCGTCGCCTGGCTCGCCGGGCCGGACGCCGGCTACGTCACCGGCGCGCAGCACACGATCGACGGTGGCTTCGGCGCCTGAACCGCGCGAGCGGCCGCGCCCCTCAGGCGTCGGGGGGCGTGTGCCGCTTCAGGAACGGGGTCTGCGAGATCACGAAGGCGAAGGTGACGGCGGGGCTGCCGAAGGTCTTGAAATCGACCCAGAAGCTTTCGGAGAAGTTCCGCCAGATCACCTCGTTCAGCGCCGCCATGAAGAGGAAGAAGAGCGCCCAGCGCTTGGTGAAGACCATCCAGCCTTCCTCGGTGAGGGGCAGAAGCTCCCCCATCAGGTATTTCAGCCAGGAGCGGCCGATCAGCAGCCCCCAGGCGAGCGCCCCGGCGAAGATGAGGTTCACGATGGTGGGCTTCATCTTGATGAAGGTGGCGTCGTTCAGCCAGATCGTCAGCCCGCCGAAGACGATCACCACCACCGCCGTCACCGCCGCCATGCGCGGCAGGTGACGCGTCAGCGCCCATGAGATCGCCAGCGAGACGAGGATGGCCGGGATGAAGGCGGCGGTCGCCAAGACGACCCCGGCATATTCGACGCCGCCGATCTCCACCGTCCGCTCGGCGTAGCCGCGATAGACGAGGAAGAAGACGGCGAGCGGCCCGAGTTCGAGCGCCAGCTTGAGAAGCGGATGGATGTGTCGTGCGGCCATGCGGCCCGGATAGCCGACCGAACGGCCGGTGGGAAGCGCCGCCTCGGCCTCCGGCGTCGCAAGCGAGGGTGAAATCGCGGATCGGCGCCCGCGTCGGCTCGGGCCGGCCTTCAGCCGAACTCGACGAGTAGCGCGCCGAGGCCGATGGCCGCCATCAGCCCGGCGCGGAGCCAGCCGACCTCCTCCTTGAGGAACAGCCAGCCGATCACCGCGGCGAAGACGACCGACGTCTCCCGGAGCGCGGCCGCCTCGCCAACCTTGTCGAGCCGCGTCGCCATCATCACCGAGCCGAAGCTGACGAAGGCGATGAGCGCGGCGAAGAAGCCGCGCCTCAGCATCGGCGCGAGCGGCGGCGGCGCCTTCATCCGCCGCCAGAGGACGAAGGAGAGAACCGGGAAGAAGACCCCGTCCACCACGAAGAACCAGAAGAGGAACGAGAACGGGTTCTCCGCCAGGCGGATGCCCCAGGCGTCATAGGTCGTGTAGCAGGCGGTGAAGAGGCCGGTGAGAAAGGCGAGCGCCAGCGCGCCGACCAGCGTCTCCCGCTGCATCCGCACCCGGCGGAGATTGACCAGCGCCAGCGCCATGATCGCCACGGAGAGGAGTAGAACGCCGCCCCACTGGCCGAGCCGGAACGTCTCGCCGAAAACGATGCCGGCGAAGACCACGGTGGCGAGCGGGCTGACCCCGCGCACCACCGGATAGACCACGGTGAAGGCGCCGCGCGCATAGGCGGCCGCGAGAAGGAGCTTGTATCCGGTGTGGATCAGGAACACGCCAAGGAAGACCGGGGTCAGTTCCAGCGGCGGCAGCGGAAAGACGAATAGCGCGATGGGCAGCGAGATCAGCGCATACCAGATGTCGATGGCGCCGCGGATCAGCCAGGGGTCCGTGCCCTTGGTCTTCTGCAGCGCGCCGAAGCTGGCATGCGCGAAGGCCGAGAGGAGCGCGAGCCCCGTCGCGAGGCGCGCCGCCGCCTCCGTGCCCTCGATGCTCGCAACCCAGTCAGACAGCAACGCGGCGTCTCCTCCCGCCCCGTGGCCCCTTAGCCGCCGCCCGGTCCCGAGAAAACCCGCGGCGGCTCATGGCGGGCGCCCGACCGGCGCATGGCCGCGGCGACGCGCCCCCGCGCCGCGACGGGTTCATGCGGCCCGCCGCTCCCTCGCCGGCCGCGGCGCGGGCTGACAATCGCGTGAGAGCGTGGTTTCGCGCCGCCCGGGCGCTTTCTTTCCGGCGCGGCTTCGCCACCTGATCGGGGCGACCCGAACGACGCCAGGAGCCGAGAGATGAGTGACGCGCCCGCCCTTCCCGAAACCCTCGCCGAGGCGCTGGCCGAGCGGCGCGCCGCCTTCGTCGCCGCCGCCCCGGCGGAGACGCAGGCGATCATGGCCCGCGCCGACGCCGAACTCGCCGCCGCCTTCGCCGCCCGGCCCGGGCCGAATGCGGGGGACGTCGCGCCCGGCTTCGCGCTGCCCTCGGCGACCGGCGAGACGGTCTCGCTGGCGGCGGAGCTGGCGGAGGGGCCGGCGATCCTCACCTTCTATCGCGGCGGCTGGTGCCCCTATTGCAACCTGGAGATGCGGGCCTATCAGCGCCTCCTGCCGGAGATCGAGGCGGCGGGCGTGCGGCTCGTCGCCATCTCGCCGCAGGCGCCGGACGGTTCGCTCTCCACCGCCGAAAAGAACGGGCTCCGCTTCGCCGTCCTCTCCGACGCCGGCTCGGCGGTGGCGAAGGCCTATGGCGTCGCCTTCACGCTCTCGGACGAGCTCGCCGCGCTCTATGCGAAATTCGGCAACGACCTGCCGAAGATCAACGGCGCCGACGACTGGACGCTGCCGGTCCCCGCCACGTTCGTGATCGGGCGGGACGGGCGGATCGTCCTCGCCCATGTCGAGACGGACTATCGCCACCGGCTTGAGCCCGCCGCGGCGCTGGCGGCGGCGCGGGGCGCCTGAGCCGGGTCAGGCGCCGGTGAAGCGGGGCGGGCGGCCTTCCGCGAAGGCGGCCGCCGCCTCGGCCCCGTCGCCGCTGCCGCCGGCCAGCGCGAACTGGTCGAAATCCGCCCAGCTTGCGGTTTCGGCCAGCGCCAGCGCGAAGGCGTCGACGGAGCGCTTGATCATCCGGAGCGGGACGGGCGGCATCTCCGCGGCGCGCTCGGCGAGGGCCATCGCCGCCGCCAGCGGGTCCTCCGCCACATCGTCGACAAGGCCCCAGTCGAGCGCCGTCGCCGCCGGAACGCGCTCGGCGAGGACCAGCATCCGCTTCGCCCGCGCCGGCCCGATCAGCGCGGCGATGCGGGGCGCGGAGCCCCAGCTCATGTTGAAGCCGCGCTCGATCTCCGGCGCGTAGAAGGCGGCGCCCGTGGCGGCAGTCCGCAGGTCCGTCGCCGTCGCCAGCGCCAGTCCGCCGCCGACGCACCAGCCGGAGACGGCGGAGATCGTCAGGCAATCGAGCCGCGCGAAGCCCGCGCACCTCCGCCGCCCGGTCGAGACCGCGCGCCGGCGCTCGGCGAGGGTGAGATCGGCCAGCCCGGCCGTCTCCGGGTCGCGAAGGTCGAAGCCGAAGGAGAAGTTGTCGTCCCGTCCGGCGAGGACGAGCGCCGCGAGCGTCGGCTCCGCCGCCAGCCGTTCCGCCGCCTCGGTCAGCTCCCGCATGGTGGAAAGGGCGAGCGCGTTCGCCTTCGTCCCCCGGTCGAAGCGCACGAGGGCGATGCGCCCGCCCGCCTTCAGCTCGACGCTCACCTCGCCCATCGCTCGCCTCCCTCGCCCGTCAGAACCCCGAGAACAGCATATCCAGCGCCCCGCGGATCTCGTAGCCCCGCGCCGAAAGGTCCGCCACCGGCGGGCCGGCGAGGAGCTTTGCCGGCACGGCCGCCAGTTCGCCAGTGTGGAGCGCCAGCCGCTCGCCCCCGATCTCGAACACGGGCTCAAGCCGGGTGAAGGCTGGCGCAGCGCCGTCCGGCGGAAGAAGCGGTGCGACGACCCGCGTCGGCGTTGCAATGAGGTCGGACTGAAGATCGAGAACGAGCGGCCCGCCCGGCAGGCGATAGACGCGGAACTGCGCCATCACTCCGGCGTCGAGACCTGCCAGCGTTCGAGCGGCGCGCCGTTCTCCTCGATCCAGCGCGCGCGGGCTTCGATCGCCGCCGCGTTCTCCCGCGCCCAGGCCTCCGCGCGAGCCCGCCGCACGGTCTCGGCGAGCGCAGCCTCGGAGATCGCAGAAACGTTCAGCCCGTGCGCCTTCGCGTCGTCGAGAAGGTCCCCCGAGATCGTCACGTTGGCGCGGCGCTTGGCGGCGGGGCGCATGGCCGTCTCCCCATCGATCATGCACACTGAAGATACACACGCGCCGCCGCGCCGCCAAGCGCCGCGCGCGCGGCTTTCCCTTCGCCCGCCCGCGCGCTATGCACCCGCCCGATCCGGGACGGGACCAGACGACGCCATGACGCTCGAAAAGACATTCGATCCGGCCGCCGCCGAGGCGCGCATCACCGCCGCATGGGAGGCCGCCAGCGCCTTCCGGGCCGGCGCAAACGCGAAGCCGGGCGCGGAGACCTTCTGCATCGTCATCCCGCCGCCGAACGTGACGGGCTCGCTCCATATCGGCCATGCGCTCAACAACACGCTGCAGGACATCCTGATCCGGCGGAAACGGATGCAGGGCTTCGACACGCTCTGGCAGCCGGGGCAGGACCATGCCGGCATCGCCACGCAGATGGTGGTGGAGCGGGAACTCGCGAAGGCCGGGAACCAGAGCCGCCGCGAGATGGGCCGCGAGGCCTTCGTCGAGAAGGTCTGGGCGTGGAAGGAGCAGTCCGGCGGCACGATCATCGGCCAGCTGAAGCGGCTCGGCTGCTCCTGCGACTGGGAGCGCAACCGCTTCACCATGGACGAGGGCCTTTCGGCGGCGGTTCTGAAAGTCTTCGTCGGGCTTTACGAGAAGGGGCTCGTCTATCGCGGCAAGCGGCTCGTGAACTGGGACCCGCATTTCGAGACCGCGATCTCCGACCTCGAGGTGGAGAACGTCGAAGTCGCCGGCCACATGTGGCACTTCAAGTATCCGCTCGCCGGCGGCGAGACCTATGAATACGTGGAGAAGGACGAGGAGGGGAACGTCACCCTCCGCGAGACGCGCGACTACATCTCCATCGCCACCACCCGACCCGAGACCATGCTGGGCGACGGCGCCGTCGCAGTTCATCCTTCGGATGAGCGTTACGCGCCGATCGTCGGGAAACTATGCGAAATCCCGGTCGGGCCGAAGGCGCATCGCCGCCTCATCCCGATCATCACGGATGAATATCCGGACCCGACCTTCGGCTCCGGCGCGGTGAAGATCACCGGCGCGCATGACTTCAACGATTACGGCGTCGCCAAGCGGAACGGCATTCCCTGCTACCGCCTGATGGACACGAAGGCCGCGATGCGCGCCGACGGCGCGCCCTATGCCGAGGAGGCCGCGAAGGCGCAGGAGATCGTCGCCGGCGCGAAGCGAAGCGAGGCGGAGATCGACGCGATCAACCTCGTGCCGGACGAATATCGCGGGCTCGACCGCTACGAGTGCCGCAAGAGGGTGGTGGCGGCGATCACCGCCGAAGGGCTGGCCGTGACGGTTCCGGCCCCGCCGGAGGAATCGGAAGGGAACGTCTGCCTCGCGGGCGACCCGGTGCCCTTCGTCGAGCAGAAGAAGATCATGCAGCCCTTCGGCGACCGCTCGAAGGTCGTCATCGAGCCGATGCTGACCGACCAGTGGTTCGTCGACGCCCCGGCGCTCGCCGAGGCGGCGCTGGCGGCGGTGAAGGACGGCCGAACCACGATCATCCCGGAAAGCTGGGAGAAGGTCTATTTC
>CALFYQ010000296.1 GCA_937952085.1 uncultured Paracoccaceae bacterium
ACCGCTCGTTCTCGATCATGTCGCGCGGCATCAGATGCCGCCGGTTCGAGGTGGCGTAGAAGATCGCGTTCTCCGGCCGACCTTCGATTCCGCCGTCAAGAATCGCCTTCAAACTCTTGTAATGGCTGTCGTCCTTGTCGAATGAAAGATCGTCGCAAAAGAGCAGGAAGCGGTGATCCACACCGCGGATCATCGCCATCAGCCGCTCAAGCGAGGGGATGTCGTCCCGGTGGATCTCGACGAGGGCGAGGTTCCCCGTCTCCGCCGCCACGGCGGCGTGGGCCGCCTTCACCAGCGAGGACTTGCCCATGCCGCGCGCGCCCCAGAGGAGAGCGTTGTTGGCGGGAAGGCCCGCGGCGAAGCGGCGGGTGTTGTCCATCAGCGTGTCGCGGGCGCGGTCGACGCCGACCAGCAGGCCGAGCGGCACGCGCGAAAGCGAGGCGGCCGGGTCCAGCCGGTCCGGCGCGGTGCGCCAGACATAGGCCTCGGAGGCGCGAAAATCCGGCGCCGGGCGCGGCGGCGGAGACATCCGGTCGAGCGCGTCGGCGATCCGCTCCAGCGCGGCGGCCTGCCGCGCGGCCTGTTCCAGAGCCGCCTCCGTCACGACCGCTTCGGCTCCGCCTCGGCCTCATCGTCGTCCTCATCCTCTTCGTCGTCGACCCAGAGGCCGGCGTCGCGCAGCTCTTTCTCGCGCTTTTTCTCGAAGGCGCGGACGAGGTGGATGGAGATTTCGTAGAGCAGATAGATCGGCACGCCGAGGCCGATCTGGCTAATCGGGTCCGGCGGGGTCAGCACGGCGGCGAGCGCGGCGATGCCGACGATGGCGTATTTCCTCTTCGAGGCGAGCGCATCGGCCGAGACGATCCCGGCCCGGCCGAGCAGAGTCAGCAGCACCGGCAGCTGGAAGCACACCCCGAAGGCAAGGATGAACGTCATCATGATGCCGAGATACTCGCCCACCCGCCCGAGGAACTCGGTCGAGGTGCCGACATCGGCGCCGGTGTTGTTGCCGTAATCGAGGAAGAACCCGAAGGCGAGCGGCGCGACGCCAAAATAGACCAGTGCGGCGCCGCAGAAGAAGAGGACCGGCGTCGCCACCAGGAACGGCCAGAAGGCCTTCTTCTCGTTCTGGTAGAGGCCCGGCGCGACGAAGCGCCAGAACTGCGTGGCGATGATCGGGAAGGCAAGGAAGAAGCCGCCGAAGAGCGACAGCTTCATGTCGGTGAAGAACTTTTCCTGGAGCGCCGTGTAGATCAGCTTCGTCTCCAGCCCCCGGTCCACCATGGCGATGCGGAGCGGCCGGGTCAGGATGTCGAAGAGATCGGTCGCGAAGAAGAAGCAGAGGACGACACAGATCGCGAGGCCGATCAGCGCCTTGATGAGCCGGTCGCGCAGCTCCGTCAGGTGCTCGATCAGCGGCGCGCGGCTGGCCTCGACCTCATCGTCCTCGGGGGTGGCGTCCTTCATCGGGGGTCAGTCCGATTTCGACGGGGCGTCGGCCGCGGAGGCGGACGGCGTCGGCGCGGCCGCCGGGGCAGGCGCGGAGGCGACGCCGGCGGCGCCCGCCGCCGCGCCGGCCGCCGCGGCCGGCTTCGGCGCGGGCGCGGCCGCAGCGCCGACGCGGGCCGCTTCGTTCACCTCGTTCTGGATCGAACGGCCGAATTCCTTGACGCTCTTCGTCACCTGGTTGTCGAAGGGCAGCTTGTTCAGCTTGGAGCCGGACTTCATCAGGTCCGCCGCGTCGCCGAGATCGGCCTCTCGCGCGGCGTCCTCCATGGTGCGCTGGAAGTCCCGCGCCATCGAGCGGGCCTTGCCGACATACTTGCCGACGGTGCGCAGGAGGCCCGGAAGCTCCTTCGGGCCCACCACGATCAGCGCGAGCGCGCCGATGACGACGAGCTCCGCAAAGCCGATATCGAACATTTCCGCCCTCCCAGGGCGCGCCGGCGGGCGCGACCTCGGCTCAGACGTTCTCTTTCTTCGGCGTCACGTCGATCGTGTCCGCCGAGCGGCTCACCGCCGGGGCCTCTTCATCATCCTTCATGCCTTTCTTGAAGGATTTGATGCCCTTGGCGAAGTCGCCCATGATCGAGGAGATCTTCCCGCGCCCGCCGAACAGCAGGACGGCGAGAAGGACGACGAGTGCGATCTGCATCCAGCCGGGAACCATGGCGTTCTCCCTAGTCGCGCGGCGCGCGGGCCTCCGAGCGCCTTTCCGTTCCTCTCATATGGGATCGGCCGCCCCGCGGAAAGAGCGGGGGCTGCGGTTTTTTGGCCGTTTACTCTGCGGCCTCCTGCGCGGCGGAGACCCAGGGGTCGGCGACGCGGCGCTGTTCGCTGCAGGGAAAGAGGTGGCAATGGTCCCGCCGGAGACTGAGCCAGACCCGCGCGCCGGGGGCGGGCAGGAAGGCGCCGGGCGCGGTGGCGGAGAGGAGCGCGCCGTCATGCTCCATCCGCACGTCGACGAGGCTGAGCGAGCCGACGAAGCGCGCCCGCTCCACCGCGCCGGCGGCCGGAACGCCGGTGCGGGCGGTGGCTTCGGGCCGGCCGTTCTCGGCCAGGTCGATCTTCAGGTGCTCGGGGCGGATCACCACCTCGATATCGGCGCCGTCGACGAAGTTGGGCGTGAGGAACCGGCCGAAGGGCGTGTCCATCTGGCGGGCGTCGACGACGCCGTGGATCACGTTCACGTCTGAGAGGAAGGCCGCCGCCTCCCGGTCCGCCGGCCGGTTGTAGACGTTGTAGGGCGCGCCCTCCTGCACGATCCGGCCGGCGCGCATCAGCGCGATCCGGTCGGCGCAGCGCATCGCCTCCTCCGGGTCATGGGTCACGAGGAGAACCGCCGCGCCCTCGGCCCTGAGGAGCGAGAGCGCCTCCTCCCGCACCTTGTCGCGGAGCCGGTTGTCGAGCCCGGAGAAGGGCTCGTCCATCAGGATCGCGCGCGGCTTCGGCGCGAGGGCGCGGGCGAGCGCCACGCGCTGCTGCTCCCCGCCCGAGAGCATGTGCGGGAATTTCGGGCCGAAGCCGGAGAGGCCGACCCGCTCCAGCAGCGCCTCCGCCTTCAGGCGCTTGTCGGCGCGGGCGCCGTGGAGGCCGAAGGCGACGTTGTCGGCCGCGTCGAGATGGGGAAAGAGCGCGAAGTCCTGGAACATCAGGCCGACGGAGCGGCATTCCGGCGGCTCGTGCCGCGCCGGGCCCGAGACCTCCCGCCCGTCGATCGAGACGGTTCCCTCGTCCTGCCGCTCCACGCCGGCGGCGATGCGCAGCGTCGTCGTCTTGCCGCAGCCGGAGGGGCCGAGCAGGCAGAGCACCTCGCCCGCCGCAACCTCGATGCTGACGCCGTCCACCACGCGCCTTCCGTCGAAGATGCGCGCGACGCGATCGAGCGCGAGGCGGGGCGGCGGGGCCATGCTTCCCTTTCCGACAGGATTTCTCGGAATTAGGCATGTAGCAACCGGCCCGGCCGGCCGCAATCACTCCCGCCCTTCGGCGCTGACCCAGCGCATCAGCACGAGGCCGATGAGGAAAAGGACGACGAGCGGGATCACCCCGATCCGCTGGCTCGCGGTCGCGGCCGTCACCGCGCCGACGAAGAACGGGGCGAGGAAGCTCGTCGCCCGGCCGGCCAGCGCATAGATGCCGAACGCTTCCGTCATCCGCGCCGGGTCCGCCTGCCGGACCAGCATGGTGCGCGAGGCGGCCTGGAGCGAGCCGCCCGCCGCGCCGATCACCGCGCCGTAGAGATAGAAGGCGATGGTCGGGAGCGACGAGGGCGCCTCCGCGCTTCCGACCGAGAGGAGCAGCACCTCGTTCGGCCCGGTGGTGATGGTGAGGCCCGAGACGACGACGAGCGCCGCCGCGCAGGCGACGATGACCGGGCGCGGGCCGGATTTCTGGTCCCAGATGCCGCCGGCCCAGGCGCCGATCGCCCCGGCGAGGGCGGCGACGATGCCGAAGATTCCGAGTTCGAAGGTGCGCCAGCCGAGGACCCCCGCCGCGTATACGCCGCCGAAGGTGTAAAGCCCGTTCAGCGCGTCCCGGTAGAACATCGAGGCGCCGAGATAGGCGAAGAGGCTCCGCTCCCGCGGCAGGGCGCGGATCGTCGCCCAGAGCTGGGCGAGCCCCGCCCGCACCGCGCCGACCTTCGGCGCCTTCCGCGCGGCGTCCGGCGTCCAGAGGAAGAAGGGAACCATGAAGACGAGATACCAGAGCGCCGAGAGGGGCCCGGTCGCCCGCTCCCCCTCGCCCATCGCCGGGTCGAGGCCGAAGACCGGCTGAAGGCCGAGCAGCGTGGCCCCGCCGCCCGGCCCCGGCACCATGAAGCCGAGCACGATCACGAGGCTGAGGAGCCCGCCCCAATAGCCCATCGCCCAGCCGGAGCCGGAGATGCGGCCGACCTCCTCCTTGGTGCCGAGCTGCGGCAGGAGCGCGTTGGTGAAGACGGTGGCGAACTCCACCCCGACGAGGCAGAGCACGAAGGAGAGGATGACCGGCAGCGGGTCCGCCCCCGGCGCGGCGAGCCAGAGCCCGGCCGCGCCGATCACGTAGGCCGCGGAAAAGCCGATGATCCAGGGCCGGCGCGGGCCGCTCGCATCCGCCACCGCGCCGAGGATCGGCGCGAGCACGGCGACGATCGCCGCGCCCGCCGCCACGGCGAAGCCCCAGAGCGCCTGTCCCTCGGCCGGGTCCGCCGCCATCCGCGCCGCGAAATAGGGCGCGAAGATGAAGGTGAGGATCAGCGTGAAGAAGGGCTGCGCCGCCCAGTCGAAGAACATCCAGCCCCAGATCGCCCGCGCCTTGGCCGACATCGCCGCAACCCCCTTGTCCATCGCGCGACCCTAGCGCGCGAAGCCCGCTCCGTGCGCGACAATTCTGACAAGGCGGCCACGGGTTTGCGCCGCCGCGCGCGGCGCCTATGTTGCCCCTTCAACAACAGGGAGACGCCGATGGATACGCTGCTCGTCGCCACCGACCTTTCCGCGCGGTCGGACCGCGCCGTGGCCCGCGCCTTCCGCGTCGCGGCGGAGACGGGGGCGCGGCTCGTCGCGCTCGCCGTGGTGGACGAGGAGCTGCCCGAAGCGGCCCGCGCCACGCTGAAGGCGGAGGCCGAGGCGCATCTCGCCGCCTTGCCCGTCCGCTTCGTCGACGCTGCGAGCGTGCC
>CALFYQ010000297.1 GCA_937952085.1 uncultured Paracoccaceae bacterium
GGCGCTTGTGGCGGCGCAGGGTCGTCTCGCCGTCCGCCTCGGTGAGGTAATAGGCGCGGTCTTCCTCGGTTCGCATGGTGTGGATGTGATCGGTGATCCACTGTTCCTGCGACTTGCCGTCGAGCTCGACCTTCCCGGTCGAGACGATGGCGCGGACGGCGTCGGCGAGCTTGTCGCCGACCGCGAGGCGCAGACCGAAACGTGCGGCCCAATCCTGATAGGCCTTGTTGAAGACGCGGTAGCGCCCGTCTTGGTCAATGATCGCGAAGGCGTCCTGCATGACGTCGACCGCCGATTTCAGCCGGGCGTCGGCGGCCGCGCTTTCGGTCACGTCGCGCTCGACGACGATGTAGCAGGTGATCTCGCCCTTCTCGTCGCGAACGGGGGTGAGTGCGATGTCGGCGATGTAGAGGTCGCCGTTCTTCTTGTGGTTGATCGAGCGGATCTCGACGCCGGTCTGCGTCTCGCGCGCGCGGATCACGGCGTCCCGCGCCGCCTGCGGCGTCGCATCGCCGAAAAGGAATTCGCGCGGCTTGCGGCCGACGATCTCGTCGAGCCGCCAGCCGGTGCCGCGCAGGGTCGCGCGGTTGGCCCAGGTCGCGACGCCGTCGGGGTCGGTGATGATGATATGGTCGGTCGCCTGCTCGGCGACGACGGCGAGGCGCCGCGCCTCTTCCTCGGACCGCTTCAGCTCCACGCGGGAGCGGGCGAGTTCGACCTGCGGCAAGAGGATCAGCCGGCGGCCGATCGCGAAGATCAGCGAAAAGGCGAGAACGAGGCCGAAGGCCACGGCGGCGGCCACGATGGCGGAGACCCAGCGCCACTGCCGCAGCAGCGTGTCGGCCGGATGCGTGAACCTGAGCGCGAGACCCGGCGCTTCCAGCGGCAGTTCGGCCTCCTGGGAGACCTCGTCGCCGCGCTTCACCGCCTCGCGGATATCAGACCTGATGATCGAGGCGCGTCCGCCGCTCACGTCGCCGGTGTAGACGCTGGTCGACTGGCGCACGAGCGCGCCCTGCGAGCCGTCGGGCCAGCGGACCCGGGCGCCGAGATAGAGGGTCTTCCCGTCCGGGTCGACCTCGGCGTAGGGGAAATCGGCGCCCTCGGCCGCCAGCGCGCGCCGCGCGACCGTTTTGGCGAGATCGTCCTGCATTTCGCCGATTTCGGCGCCGATGAAAATCGGCTCGCCACGGTCGTCGAAGATGACGGCGCGCTGCATTTCGGGAGATCGGCGAAGTTCCGCCGGAAGCCGATAGCGGATCGTCGGCGAGGCGGCGAGGCGGCGCGTGACCTTCAGCTCCTGCGCATTCGCCCGGTCAGCGGCGGCGCGCAGAGCCTCCGCCTTGTCGGTGACGACGGCGCCGTTCAGCGCCTCGAGCGAACGGTCGACCGCAAAGTGGACGAGCGCGAGGCCGATGCCGGACGAGATCAGGAAGCCGAGCACGAGAAACAGCGCAAAGACCCGCGTCGCGCGCCGCCCGGCTCTATCCGCCTGCTCGTTCATCGCCCCCCCTCGCGAACTGGCCGGATCCGCGACGCGGCCGGCGAAGCCCACGGCGCGCCCTGAAGCGGCGCGCGCCATAGCCAATCATGCCTATGGCAGTAAGGTTAACGGCGTCCTACCTGCGGCCGGCGAATTCGGGTCAACTCACCGCGGGCAGCGGGCGCGGACGGCCCTCGCGGTCGATCGCGACGAAGACGATCCGGCACTCCGCGACCTTCCGCTCCGCGCCGCTCTCGGCGTTGAAGGTGCGCACTTCGACGTCGATGGTCATCGAGGTTCGGCCGCTTCGGACCAGATCGGGGAAGATCGAGACGACGTCGCCGACGCGGACCGGGTGATGGAACCGCATCGCGTCCACCGCCACGGTCGCCACCCGGCCCTCGGCCACGCCGCGGGCGAGGACCGAGGCGCCGAGATCCATCTGCCCCATCAGCCAGCCGCCGAAGATGTCGCCGTTGGCGTTGGTGTCGGCGGGCATCGCTATGGTCTGGAGCGCGGCGCCGGGGCGCGGGCCGGTCGGCTGACGGGTCATGGGCGGGCGGCTCCTGCGGCTTTCCCCGGAGGCTAGTCGGGCGCGCGCCGGATGAGAAGGCCGCGCTCAGCGGCGCATCGCGGAGCGGGTGGTGGGGCGGAGCCGCGCCACCTCCATCCGCCGCCACATCCGCCGGTCGAGGTCGGGCCAGAGGCGACCGGTCCAGTCCGCGTCGGCGGCGAGCGCGGCCTGCCAGGCCCGGCGAGCCGGCTCGTCGGGAAAAGAGGCGATCCAGATGAAGAGCGTCTCGCCCTCGCGGAGCGGCAGACGGGGAAAGCCGTTCGCCGCCTCCTTCCGGATCATTGTCGCCTCGATCCGCGCGCCGGCCCGTTCGATCGCGCCGCGCGCAGAGGCGAAGGCGGCGGCGAAGCCCGCCGCGGCGCCGGGGGCGAGCGAGCAGGTCGCGGCGAGATAGAGGCCCGGCGCGGCGGCTGTCTCGCCGGCGGGCGGGCGGGGGCCGGTTCGCGCGCCGAAACCCTCATCCGGCGCGAGCGGTTCGAGCAGGAGCGCGTTCTCCGAATTCAGCATGGTGGCGACGGCGGCCGGCCGATGTTCGGCCCAGACCGGGCCGCCATAGAAGCCGGCAAGCGCCGCTGTCCGTGCTTTGAGATCGTCGAAGGCGCGCATCCAGACGAAGGCGTCCGCGTCGTCCAGATCTCGGAATTGGCCGAGGATTCGCATACCGCAGGCCTCCTGGCTCTCCACGAGTTCGCGGTCGAAGAGGTCGATCAGCGCGTCCCGCCCGCCGGGGCGCATGCGATAGCGGCGGAGTTCGACGAGAGAGGGGACGGGCATTGGCGGCTCCAGGACAGGTCAATCATCCTGTTTGACAGAACAGGATGGATGGCCTGTTTTGTCAACGGGGAATGCGGAGGCGCGTGTGGCGCGGCGGAACGACCCGGAAGGGATGCGGCGGCGGATCGTCGAGGCGGCGTTTCGCCTCTTCGCGACGCGGGGCTATCACGCCACCTCGATGCACGAGGTGAGGGAGGCGGCCGGCGTCAGCGGCGGCGCACTGGCGCATCACTTCGCCTCGAAGGCCGCGCTCGGCGAGGCGGTGGTGGTGGAGGCGCTTCGCGCGGCGCTGGAAGACGCCTGGCTGTCGCCGGTGCGCGCCGCGGGAAGCGCGCCCGAGGGGATCGACGCCGCGTTCCGCGCCATCATTGAGGGGATCGACGCGCGCGGCGTGGTGATCGGTTGCCCGGTCAACAACCTCGCCCTCGAACTTTCTGCGGTGGATGAGCGGCTAAGGCGGCCGCTCGACGCGCTTTTCGCGGACTGGGAGCGCACGCTCGCCGCCTCGTTCCGCGCCGATCTGGCGGCGGGCCGGGTGCGCGGGATCGAGCCGGACGCCGAGGCGGCCCGGGTCGTCGTCGCCTATTCGGGCGCGATGGCGCGGGCGAAGACAAGCCAGTCCGCCGCGCCGCTCG
>CALFYQ010000298.1 GCA_937952085.1 uncultured Paracoccaceae bacterium
GGCGCGCCGAAATTCGCCACCGACCTTCCGAGCGCCGTCGCCAGTAATTCCGGGTAAGGATGCTCGACATAGCGGCCGAAGGTCTGCGCGCCGCCGAGGCAGGCGATGTAGGGTTGCGTCAAGTCCGGCTTGGGGCCCCGATAGGTCTGCTTCAGACGGCCCCACACATATGTGCCGTAATCGATAAACGCCTGGTCCGGCTTCTGGTACATCCCACACCCTCCGTCACGATGCGGGATGATCCGGCGCGTGTTTGAATCCGGCGTTAACGTCAGACGTTGAGCAGCAGGTGCTCGCGCTCCCACGGGCTGATCACCCGCATGAATTCAGCATGTTCGGCGCGCTTCACAGCGCAGAAAATGCGAACGAATTCCTCGCCGAGCACGGCGCGGAGCGCCGGGTCGCCCTCCAGCTCCAGCACCGAATCGAGTTGGCTCTCCGGCAGGTCGCGGCTCATGACATAGGCGTCGCCGGTCGCCTCGGGGCGCGGCTCGATCTTCTCCTCCATGCCGAGCCAGCCGCAGGCCAGCGCCCCGGCGATGGCGAGATAGGGGTTGGCGTCGGAGCCGATCACCCGGTTCTCCACCCGCCGCGCCGCCGGCCCGGATTTGGGCGCACGGATGCCGACGGAGCGGTTGTCCGTCCCCCATTCGAGGTTCACCGGCGCGGACTGGTAGGAGACGAGGCGGCGATAGGAGTTCACATAGGGCGCCGCCAGCGCCATCGCGGCGGGAAAGTGCCGCTGCTGGCCGCCGATGAAGTGGAAGAAGGCCGGCGTCGGCTTTCCGTCGTCGTCGGAGAAGATGTTCCGCCCCGTCTCCGTCGCGACGATCGACATGTGGACATGCATCGCCGAGCCGGGCTGGTTCGACATCGGCTTCGCCATGAAGGTGGCGTAGCAGCCGCACTTGTAGGCCGCCTCGCGGATCAGCCGCTTGAAGAGGAAGACCTGGTCGGCCAGCTCCAGCGGATCGCCGTGGACGAGGTTGATCTAGAGATGGGAGGCGCCGGCCTTCTGGATGATCGTGTCGATCTCCAGTCCCTGCGCCTCGGCATAGTCGTAGATGTGCTCGATCACCCGTTCGTATTCGTCCACCGCCGAGAGCGAGAAGGCCTGGGAGCCGGTGGACTGCCGGCCGGAGCGGCCGACCGGCGGCTCCAGCGGATAGTCCGGATCGGTGTTCTGCTTGGTGAGGTAGAACTCGATCTCGGGCGCGACGACGGGCTTCAGCCCCTTGGAGGCGAAGAGGTCCACCACGCGGCGGAGCACGGTGCGGGGCGCGGCGCCCGAGGGCTTCCCCTCGCCGTCGACGAGATCGTGGATGATGACGAGGGAGGGGTCCGCCGCCCAGGGCACCGCGCGGGCTGTGGAGAAGTCCGGCCGCAGCGTCAGGTCGCTGTCGGTGTCGAAATCCCGCCGCGTCACGTCGGCGTATTCGCCGTTGATGGTGGAGATCAGGATCGAGACCGGCAGCCGCACGTCGCCGCCCCGCACGAACTTGCCCGCGGGCATGACCTTGCCGCGGGCGATGCCGGCGAGATCGGGCGTCACGCACTCGATCTCGTCGATCCGGTTCTCGCGGATCCACTCGGCGATGGAGGCGGCGTCCGGGCTGTCCAGCTGCGGCGAATGGTTGAGGCCGAGCATAGGCTTGGAAGGAGTCATGAATGGCTCGCGCAATGGGGCGACGGCAGCTTACGTCGCCGCCGCCGCTTGCGGAAGCCCGGCTCAGTCCCGCCTGCGGCCGGGGGCGACGATGCTCGGGCCGCCGCCGCCGGTGAAGCTCGTCCGGTCGCCGCCGAAGACGCCCGCGCCGGAGATCGCCCCGTCATTGGTGCCGATGGCGAGCGAGCCCGCCGTCGCTCCGGCCGGGGCGCCGCCCCTCGCATTGAAGAACGCGCCGTCGACGGCGATCACGCCGTCGCGCGCGCCGATTGTGATGCCGCCGATGCCGGAATAGCCGCCGTCATTGTCGGAGACGGCGACGTTGGCGGTGGCGCCGAGGAGGTCTGTGAAGGTGGCTGTGCCCTCGAAATCCGAGAAGTCGAAGGTCATGTCGAACTTCGCGCCGTCGACGAAGCTTCGCCCG
>CALFYQ010000299.1 GCA_937952085.1 uncultured Paracoccaceae bacterium
GTGCGACCAGCACGGGCCGCGCCCGCCCCTCCCCGCGGGCGGGCGCCCCCCCGGTCGTCACGAGCGACTCCGGTCGAGGGCGGGGTGACGCGATAAAACGCCCATCCCGGCCGGATCAGGCGCCCACCCAGGGGCGGCCGCGCCCCTTCCCGCCTCGTTCGAACGTAGAGACCGGCGGTCCGGCTCCCGGCGCCGGATCAATTCAGCCCCCAAACGCCTCCCGCCCCTTTGACATCCGCGCGCTTAAGGTCATGGTCCGGCGCAAACCAGACCGAAGGGAAGGAAACGGCGATGGAGACGATCGGGTTCATCGGGCTCGGCAACATGGGCGGGCCGATGGCCGCCAACCTGGCGCGCAAGGGCTTCCGCCTCGTCGTGAACGACACCAACCCGGCCGCGATGGCGCCGCTGGAGGCGCTGCAATGCGCGCCGGCGAAAAGCGCCGCCGAGGTGGCCGAGCGCTCCGACATCGTCGTCACCGTGCTGCCGACGCCGGCGGTGGTGGACTCGGTGGTGATCGGGCCCGACGGCGTGTTGCCGAACCTGAAGAAGGGCGGCCTGGTGATGGACCTCAGCACCGTCCGCCCGGAGACGACGGACCGGCTCGCCGCGCTCTGCGCCGAAAAGGGCGTCGGCTTCGTCGACGCGCCGATCGGCCGGCTCGCCGCGCACGCCCAGCGGGGCGAATCGCTCTTCATGGTCGGCGCGTCCGACGCCGACTTCGCCCGCGTGAAGCCGCTTCTCGAAGCGATGGGCACGACGATCTACCATTGCGGCAAGCCGGGGACGGGGACGCGCACCAAGCTCGTCAACAACTTCCTCGCCATCTCCTCCTGCCAGCTCAACGCCGAGGCGCTGGCGCTCTCGCAGGCGCTCGGGCTCGACCTGAAGATCTCGCTCGACGTGATCCACGGCACCACGGCCACCAACGGCCAGCTCAAGATCAACTGGGAGAACAAGGTGCTGAAGGGCGACACCACGCCGGGCTTCGCCATCGACCTCGCCCACAAGGACCTGACGCTGATCGTCGAGGCGGCGAACGCCGCCAGGGCCCCGATGCCGATGGCCGCCGCGGCGCGCGAGGCGTTCAGCCAGGCCCGCGCCCGCGGCTACGGCGACAAGGACTTCTCCGCGATGGGCGACGCGCATTGCGAGGCGGCGAACATCGCCAAGCCGCGGCTCGGCTGAGCGGCGGCGGGCCCGCCTGAATGACCTGTCGGCCCGGGCGACCAGCCCGGGCCACATCTCTGTACTCCGGATTACGGCACGATGCCGCGGCGAAACGCGTCCGCCTTGCATCGGCGCGACTTCCAGCGGCCGGATCGCCCGCAACCGCCGGAGAAGGGCGCCCCCGGCCGTCACGAGCAGATCTGTTCGAGATCGGAGCGACGCCATAAAGCGCCCATCTCGCCCGCGCCCGGCGCCCACCCAGGCGTGGCCGCGCCCCTCCGCGCTTCGCTCACGCCAGAGGAAGGCCCGCAAGAACCGATGGCTATCCACCCAGAACAAGCGCACATCGGTCAAACTGGCTGGGCTCTCTCCACAGGTCGAGAAACTATTCAAAATGCAAGATATGATAGCCGTCTCAGCGGCTTGACCCCGATTTCAACCTTGAAACCGGGGCGCCCCGGCCCCTATTTCGGGCTGCGCTTCGCCAGAATCCGCTGAAGCGTCCGGCGGTGCATGTTGAGCCGCCGCGCCGTCTCCGAGACGTTCCGGTCGCACAGCTCGAAGACGCGCTGGATATGCTCCCACCGCACCCGGTCGGCCGACATCGGGTTCTCGGGCGGCGGCGGCTTTACCGATTCCTGGTTGAGAAGGGCGGCCGTCACGTCGTCGGCGTCGGCCGGCTTCGAGAGGTAATCGGTCGCGCCGATCTTCACCGCGGCGACGGCGGTGGCGATGGCCCCGTAGCCGGTCAGCACCACGATCTTCGCCTCGGCGCGGGCGGCGCGGAGCGCCTCCACCACGTCGAGCCCGTTGCCATCCTCGAGCCTCAGATCGACCACCGCATAAGCCGGCGGGGCCTGCCGCACCTGGGCGAGGCCCTCGGCGACGCTTTCCGCCATGATCGGCTCGAAGCCGCGCTTTTCCATCGCCCGGGCGAGACGGCGCCGGAACGCCTCGTCGTCGTCGAGGATCAGGAGCGTCCGGTCGGGGCCCAGCCCTTCGGCGACCTCTTCGGCCATTCGGTCTATCCCTCTCGTCGCGGTCGGGCCGCGGCTCATCGGAACGTCACATATCAACGCTCGCATCTGAGGGCAAACCGCTCGGTTCAGGCCCCGCCCTTCAGCTTCGAGACGTAGCAGGCCGTCGTCTCCGCCACGTCCTCCGGCGCCGCGCCGGAGCGGAACACGGTCAGGAACCTGTCCGGCGCGGTCATCAGGTAGGTGAAGGCGCTGTGATCGACGAGGTAGTATTCCGGGTCGCTGTTCGGCGCCTTCTGCGCGAAGACCTTGTAGGCCTTCTTCACCCGGTCGATCGCTTCGGGCGTTCCCGTCAGGCCCAGCATGTCGGGGTGGAGCGCGTCGGTGAAGGCGGCGACGACGTCCGGCGTGTCCCGCTCCGGGTCCACCGAGATGAAGACCTGCCCCACCTTCACGCCCTTCTCGGCGAGAAGGTCCGCCGCCCGCGCCATCGCCGCGGCGTCGGTCGGGCAGACATCCGGGCAGAAGGTGTAGCCGAAATAGACCAGCGTGGGCCCGGCGATGGCCTCCGCCGAGGTGACCTCCGCGCCCGTCTCCGAGACGAGAGTGAAGGGGCCGCCGATCTCCGCCGCGCCGGTCGCGACGCCGCCCGAGCATTCCGAGAACGGATCGTCCCGCCAGGGCCCATAGGCGATCACCGCCACGGCGCCGAGCCCGGCGGCGACGGTGAGCATTGCAATGCGGGCCCAGGTCTTCGTGCTTGGCATGGCGCGCCTCCCGCCGGCGAAATACGCCGCCGACGCCGCGGGCGCCAGCCGGGCGCGACGCTTGGCGGCGCCCGAGAGCCGGTGCTACGCAGCGAAGATGGCGGTGCGGTTGCTCCAGGACCTGATGCGCGGGGAGGCTTCGGGCCGCTGGGTGCGGCTCGAGACGCTGGCGACCCTGCGCTGGCTCGCCGCCTTCGGGCAGGCGGCCGCGGTGGCGGCGGCGGACCGGGTCGTCGGCGTCGAACTGCCCGTCGGGCTCTGCGCCGCCGCGATCGGCGCAGCGGTCGTCTTCAACGTGATCTCGACGCAGCTTTTCCCGCCCACCACGCGCCTCTCCGAGCGGGCGGCGACTTTTTCGATGCTCTTCGACATCGCCCAGGTCTCGACCCTCCTGATGCTGACCGGCGGGCTCGCCAACCCGTTCGCGATGCTCCTCCTCGCGCCGGTGACGATCTCCGCCTCCGCGCTCGCGCTCCGTTCCACCATCGCGGTCTCGCTCGCCGCGCTCGGCGCGATCTCGGCGATGGCGGCGTTCGGCCGACCGCTGGTCTGGCGCGGCGGCGAGGCGGTGGAGCCGCCGGCGCTCTACATCTTCGGCGTCTGGTGCGCGCTGACGATCTCGGTCCTCTTCATGACCTTCTACGCCCGCCGCGTGTCGGTGGAGACCTGGCGCATGTCCCGCGCGCTCCGCGAGGCCGAGGCCGCGTTGGCGCGCGAGCAGCGGTTGACCGCGATCGGCGGCCTCGCCGCCGCCGCGGCGCACGAACTCGGCACGCCGCTCGCCACCATCAAGCTCGTCTCCGCCGAACTCGCGAAGGAGCTTTCAGGCAATCAGGAGTTGAAGGAAGACGCCGAACTGATTCGCGCGCAGGCGGATCGGTGCCGCGACATCCTCGCCGATCTCGCGCAGGGCGGCCGCGACGACAAGCAGGTCCAGCGCGCGCCCGCAGTCGCCGTGATCGAGGAAGCCGCCGCTCCCCATGCCGATCGCGGCCGCACGCTGGTCGTCCGCATCGAAGGCCGACCCGCCGATCAGGCCGGGCCGGATCAGCCTTCGCTCCGCCGCTCGCCGGAGCTCATTCACGGGCTCCGCAACCTGATCCAGAACGCGGTCGACTTCGCGGAGACGACGATCTGGATCGACGTGACCCGGGCGCCCGGTCCGGACGGTCGGCCGGGCGGCCTCCGCATCGCCGTCGGCGACGATGGCCCTGGATTTCCAGACGAATTGCTGCTCCGGCTTGGCGATCCCTATGTCACGTCCCGGCCGCGCCCCGCGCCGGCGGCGGGCGGCGGGCGGGAGCCGGGGGAGCCGAGCGCGGGCCTCGGCCTCGGCCTCTTCATCGCCAAGACCCTGCTCGAACGGACCGGCGCGCGGGTTTCCTTCGCCAATGCGGACCGGGCGGCGCGCCGGCGGCGCGTCGGCGCCGAAGCTACGACCGGGCCGACCGGCGCGGTCGTGGCCGCGGTGTGGCCGGAAGGGGCGATCCTGGCGGGCCGAGAGGAGACGCGGGCGCCGCTCGGGCGCAACGCGCGCTTCACATTTCACAACATTTAGTTACATTGCTTCAGAATTGGTTCGCCTATAGGTTTAATTTGGCCTGATGCGCCAGGGGGCGCCGTTTCAGGTCGGGGGGGCGGCATGGACGGTCCGAACGGACTGGAAGCGCTCGGGCTGATCTTCATCGCGACGATGATCGTCGCGGCCGTTAGGTTTGGCGCCCTTGCGCCGAGGCCGGCGGCCGGCTTCGAAACGCAGGCGCGCGAGCCCCTCCGCGAGGGTCCCGACCCGCGTATCCAGGTCGATCCGGGCGGCGCGATCCGTCCGAACGAGGCGGCGCGCCGCGCGCTGGGCCTGCCAGACGCCGGCGCCATGTCGGCGGAGGCATTCGCCGCGGTCTTCGTCTCGGGCTGCGAAGGGGTTCTGGCCGGTCTCCGCCGCCTCGTCGACGCGGGCGGCGAATTTCGCGTCGTGGCGGAGACGCGCGCTGGGCGCGTCCTCGAAATCGAAGGGCGGGCCGAAGGCCTAGCGGCGACGGTTTCGCTGCGGGAGGTGACAGAGATCTGGCGCCGCTTCCGCGGGGCCGAGGCCCGGGCGACCGCATCCGAGCGCGCCCTCGCCGACTGGCGGGCCGCGGGCGCGGCGGTCGGCCTCTCCGTGTTCCGGACCGAGCGCGACGGGGCGAACTGGCTCGAAGGCGGGCTGACGCCCGAACCCGTGACGCGGGGGGCGCTCGCCGAAGCGGCCGTAGGCCTTGTCGGGCCGGGCGCCCCGGTGCGCCGCCGCGTCGAGGGGCCGAGCGCCGATTTCGAACTCGCCGTCGCGGCGCCCGGCCTTTTCGCCGCGCTGGACGCCGGGCCGCTGGCCGCGTCCGAGCGGACCTTCAGGCGCTTCGTCGGCACGATCTCGGAAACGGTGGCGCAGCTCGATGTCGGGCTCACCGTATTCGACGCCGACCTCCGCCTTTCGCTCTTCAACCCGGCCTTCGCCGCCTATGTCGGCCTCGACGCGACGCAGCTGGCCCGCCGGCCGACCTTACGGGAAGTGCTGGACGCGATGCGCCGGGCCCGCGCCCTGCCGGAGCAGGCGGATTTCGCCGCCTGGCGGCTCCGCCTCCTCGCGCGGATCGAGGCGGGTGAGCGGTTCGAAGAGACCTGGCACCTCGCCGGCGGCCGCACGCTCCGCGCCCTCGTCCGTCCGCACGCCTCCGGCGGGCTCGCGGTCGTGCTGGAGAACGTGACCGAGGCGGTCCGCCTCCGCCGCAGCCAGGAGGCCGAGCGCGCCACGCGGCGGGCGACGGCCGACCTCCTCGCCGAGGCCGTCGCCGCCGTCGGTCCGGACGGGAGGCTCCGCATGACCAACGGCGCCTTCCAGGAGCTC
>CALFYQ010000300.1 GCA_937952085.1 uncultured Paracoccaceae bacterium
GGCCGGGTTCGAGCCGCCACACTTCGTCAAGAAAGTTCTTGACCATCACACCCCCGAGCGAGACGCGCGATTAACGCGCTCAGTACTTGCCCTGTCAATTCGACATCGCCTCGATCCAGCCCGCAAAGGCCGCTTTTGCCCTTGAGGTGTAAAGGTTTTTCCGCATGGCCTTGCCTTTCCTGCCGCCCTGAGCCGCTTCGGGCGGCGGAAAGAGGCCGAAATTGACGTTCATCGGCTGGAACGTCTCCGCCTCGGCGCCGCCGGTGATATGGGCGAGGAGGGCGCCATGCGCCGTCTCGGGCGGCGGCGGCGCGATGCGGCGGCCGAGCCGTTCGGCGGCGGCCATGCGGCCCGCGAGCCCGCCCATCGCCGCGCTCTCCACATAGCCCTCGACGCCCGTCACCTGCCCGGCAAAGCGGAGGCGCGGCGCCGCGCGGAGCCGCATATCGGCATCGAGGAGGCGGGGCGAATTGAGGAACGTGTTCCGGTGGATGCCGCCGAGCCGGGCGAAGCGCGCCGTCTCGAGGCCCGGGATCAGCGCGAAGACCTCGGCCTGCGCGCCGTATTTCATCTTGGTCTGGAAGCCGACGATGTTGAAGAGCGTGCCGAGCGCGTTGTCGCGCCGAAGCTGCACCACCGCGTAGGGCTTTTCCTCCGGCCGGTTGGCGTTGGTGAGGCCGACCGGCTTCATCGGGCCGTGGCGCAGCGTCTCGCGCCCGCGGGCCGCCATCACCTCGATCGGCAGGCAGCCCTCGAAATACGGCGTGTCCTTCTCCCAGTCGCGGAAATCGGCGACGTCGGCGGCGAGGAGGGCGTCGATGAAGCGCTCGTATTCCTCACGGTTCATCGGGCAATTGAGATAGGCGGCGCGCTCCGCCTCGGTCTCGCCCTTGTCGTAGCGGGACTGGAACCACGCCTTCGTCATGTCGACGCTGTCGGCGTAGACGATGGGCGCGATGGCGTCGAAGAAGGCGAGGCTGTCGGCGCCCGAAAGCGCGCGCACCGCCTCGGCCAGCGCCGGGGAGGTGAGGGGGCCGGTTGCGACGATGACGGAGGACCAGTCCTCGGGCGGCAGGCCCGCCACCTCGCCCCGTTCGATGGAGATGAGCGGGTGCGCCTCGATCCGGCGCGTCACCTCGGCGGAGAAGGCGTCCCGGTCCACCGCGAGGGCGCCGCCGGCGGGGAGCTTCGCCACCTCCGCGGCCGCCATGACGAGGGAGCCGGCGGCGCGCATCTCCCAATGCAGGAGGCCGACCGCGTTCTGTTCGTCATCGTCGGAGCGGAAGGAGTTCGAGCAGACGAGTTCGGCGAGGCCGTCGGTCTGGTGCGCCTCGGTGCGGCGGATCGGGCGCATCTCGTGCAGCACGACGGGAACGCCGGCCTCCGCCGCCGCCCAGGCCGCTTCGGAGCCGGCCATGCCGCCGCCAATGACGTGTATCGGCTCCATCGAGCCGCGCTTCGCTGTCATAAACTCAGGTTTATCCGGCCCTGATAGCGGGGGCGAGAGGCGGCGCAACTTCATTGCGAAAACTTCGCAAGGGGAACGAATGGCTTAGGCGCCTGCGCGCATTGCGCGCAGGTCGTCGTTTCATGCAACCGGCTCTCAGAGTTGCCGGATCGTGCAGATCGAGCCCGCGGCGCGGACCCTGGCGCAGAGGCGCACGGCCTCGCTCCGGTCCGTCGCGCCCATCACCGCGAGCCAGCGCGGGCCGGCGCTCCGCCGCGGCGCGCGGATCACGACGAGGCGGGAGGCGTCGATCGAGCCGCGGGCGACGCGGCGGGCGCGGTCGAAGGCGATCTCGGCCGCCTGGGCGTTCCGCCCACCGGCGACGACGGCGCCCCAGGCGGGCCGTGGCGCGGCGCGGGTCGAGACGACCGGGAGCTTCGCGCATTCCGCCTCGAAGGCGCCGGGGCCGAGCGGCCGGCGCGGCGCCTCCGCGCCCTTCCGGAGGTAGTAGGCGGCCGGCTTGCCGGTGATCGAGTGGACGTAGTTCAGCGTCTCGCCGGGGAGATGGCTCCGGCCGGTGCGCCAGCGCTGCACCCGGTCCGGCCCGGCATTGTAGGCGGCGGCGGCGAGGCCCCAGTTGCCGAAGGCGGCGCGGAGATCGGCGAGGTAGAGCGCCGAGGCGGGGATCGCCTGCACGGGGTCGAACGGGTCCGCGAGGCCGCGCTCCCGCGCCGTGTAGGGCATGAACTGCGCCACGCCCTGCGCGCCGACGGGGGATACGGCGCGGATGTCGAACCGGCTCTCCTTCCAGATCAGCCGGGCGAAGAAGTGCTTTGGAACCGCATGGCGCTCGGCGGCTTCGGAGATGAGCGCGCAAATGCCGGGCGGCGAGGCGGGGTCGAGCGGCGGGGCGAGCTCGGGCGGCTGCTCGACGCCCACCATCGCCGCGGCGGGGAGGGAGAGAAGGATGAGGGCGAAGGCCGCCGCCCTCACGCCCGCCTCCCGATCAGGTCCCAGCGGTTGCCGCAGAGATCGCGGAAGACCGCCACGCGGCCATAGGCCTCGTCCCGCGGCGGCGCCTCGAAGACGACGCCTTCCGCGCTCATGCGGGCGTGTTCGGCGGCGAAGTCGTCGGTGTAGAGGAAGAAGGCGACGCGCCCCCCGGCGGCGCGGCCGACCGTCTCGGCCTGGGCGGGCGTTCCGGCGCGGGCGAGGAGGAGGTCGGCGCCGCCGCCGGGCGGGCGCATCACCACCCAGCGGCCGCCATTCTCGCGCGGCGAATCCTCGATCAGCGCGAAGCGTAGCGCGCGGCGAAACCAGTCGATGGCCGCGTCGTAGTCCTCGACGACGAGGGCGACGAGCGCGAGCCGTCCGGTCACCCCTCGGCCTCCTCCCCCTGCTCGGCGATGCGCGCCACCGAGACGACGCGCTCTTCCGCGGCGACGTTCAGCACCCGCACGCCGCCGGCGTTCCGTGAGCGGAAGGAGATGCCGGAAACCGGGCAGCGGATCGACTGGCCGGCGTCGGTCACCGCCATGATCTGGTCGTCGATCTCCACCGGGAAGGAGGCGATCAGCGGCCCGCCGCGCATCGCTCGGTCCATCGCGAAGACGCCCTGGCCGCCGCGGCCGCGCACCGGGTAGTCGTGGCTCGACGAAAGCTTGCCCTGGCCGCGCTCGGTGAGCGTGAGGATGAGGTTCTCGGCCGCCGACATTTCCGTGTAGCGCTCGGCGGGGAGCGCCACGTCGGGCACGACCTCCTCCTCGGGTTCGGCCTCCTCCTCGACGCCCTCGGCCTGGCCGGCGACGGCGCGGCGCATCTTGAGATAGGCCGCGCGCTCTTCCGGCGTCGCCTCGAAATGGCGGATGATCGACATCGAGACGACCTCGTCGCCCTCGCCCAGGCGGATGCCGCGCACGCCGGTCGAATCGCGGCCCTCGAAGACGCGGACGTCGGTGGTGGAGAAGCGGATCGCGCGGCCCATCGCCGTCACCAGCATCACGTCCTCCTCCTCCGAGGAGATGCGGGCGTTCACGAGGCGCACGCCTTCGGGCAGCTTCATCGCGATCTTGCCGTTCCGCTTCACGCCGGTGAAGTCGGAGAGGCGGTTGCGGCGGACGTCGCCCTCGGAGGTGGCGAAGGTGATCTGGAGATCGGCCCAGTCCTCCTCCGGCCGGTCCACCGGCATCATCGCCGCGATGGAGACGCCGGGATCGACCGGCAGCACATTCACTATCGCCTTGCCGCGCGCGGAGCGGCCGCCGACCGGAAGCTGCCAAGTCTTCAGCCGGTAGCAGATGCCGCCGGTGGTGAAGAAGAGGATCGGCGTGTGCGTGTTGGCGACGAAGAGCGTGGTGACGAAATCGTCTTCCTTCGTCGACATGCCGGCGAGGCCCTTGCCGCCGCGCGCCTGCGCCCGGTACTCGGCCAGAGGCGTGCGCTTGAGGTAGCCGCCATGGGTGACGGTGACGACCATCTCCTCGCGCTCGATCAGGTCCTCGTCGTCGACATCGCCCTCGAACTCGACGATCTCCGAGCGGCGCGGCGTGGCGAATTCCGCCTTCACCGCCTGAAGCTCTTCCGAGGCGATGGCGAGGATCCGCTCGCGCGAGCGGAGGATGGCGAGATAGTCGGAGATCCTCTCGGCGAGGGTTTCGAGCTCGTCCGTCACTTCCTTGACGCCGAGCGCGGTGAGGCGCTGGAGCCGGAGCTCGAGGATCGCGCGGGCCTGGATGTCGGAGAGGTTGTAGGTCCCGTCCTCGTTCATCCGGTGGTTCGGATCGTCGATGAGGGCGAGGTAGGGGGCGATGTCCGCCGCCGGCCAGCGCCGTTCCATCAATCGCCGCCGCGCCTCCGCCACGTCGGCCGAGGCGCGGATCGTCGCCACCACCTCGTCGACATTGGAGACGGCGACGGCGAGGCCGCAGAGGACATGCGCCCGCTCCCGCGCCTTCCGGAGCTCGAAGGCGGTGCGCCGCGTCACCACCTCCTCGCGGAAGGCGATGAAGGCGGAGAGGATGGCGCGAAGGTCCATCTGCTCCGGCTTGCCGTTGTGGAGCGCCAGCATGTTGCAGGGGAAGCTCTGCTGCAGCGGGGTGAAGCGGTAGAGCTGGTTCAGCACCACTTCCGGCGTCGCGTCCCGCTTCAGCTCGATCACGACGCGGACGCC
>CALFYQ010000301.1 GCA_937952085.1 uncultured Paracoccaceae bacterium
CCGGCCCAGATCGCCACCGCGATCAGGATCGACACGTAGCCGATCACCGGGGGCGCGGCCTCGTCGCTCGTCGTCGCCGTCATGCCGCACCTCCCGCCGCGCCTTCCTGAGCCGGGGGCCGCCGCGGCGCAAGGGCGCTTTCGTCATGGCGGCTAAGCGGCTAAGAGGCGCCGACCCCCCGAAGAGGCGCGCCCATGTCCGAACCCGTCGTCGATGAAGCCCTCGCGATCGCGCACGGCCTGAAGCCGGACGAATGGCTGCGCATCCTCGAGATCGTCGGCCGGACGCCGAGCTTCACCGAACTCGGCATCTTCTCGGCGATGTGGAACGAGCACTGCTCCTACAAGTCCTCCAAGAAGTGGCTCCGCACGCTGCCGACCGAGGGGCCGCAGGTGATCTGCGGGCCGGGCGAGAATGCGGGCGTGGTGGATATCGGCGAGGGGCTGGCGCTCGTCTTCAAGATGGAGAGCCACAACCACCCCTCCTATATCGAGCCCTATCAGGGCGCGGCGACCGGCGTCGGCGGCATCCTGCGCGACGTCTTCACCATGGGGGCGCGGCCCATCGCGGCGATGAACGCGCTCTCCTTCGGCCGGCCGGACCATCCGAAGACGAAGTCGCTCCTCGCCGGCGTGGTGCAGGGCATCGGCGGCTACGGCAACGCCTTTGGCGTGCCGACCGTGGGCGGCGAGCTGCGCTTTCACGCCGCCTATGACGGCAACTGCCTCGTCAACGCCTTCGCCGCCGGGCTCGCGAAGGCGGATTCGATCTTCTACTCGGCGGCTTCGGGCGTCGGCGTGCCCGTGGTCTATCTCGGCGCCAAGACCGGGCGGGACGGCGTCGGCGGCGCCACCATGGCCTCGGCCGAGTTCGACGAGACCATCGAGGAGAAGCGCCCGACCGTTCAGGTCGGCGACCCCTTCACCGAGAAGAAGCTGCTCGAAGCCTGTCTCGAGCTGATGGCGACGGGCGCCGTCATCTCGATCCAGGACATGGGCGCGGCGGGCCTCACCTGCTCGGCCGTAGAGATGGGCGACAAGGGCGGCCTCGGCGTCCGGCTCGATCTCGACAAGGTGCCGACCCGCGAGACCGGCATGACCGCCTACGAGATGATGCTCTCCGAAAGCCAGGAGCGGATGCTGATGACGCTCCGCCCGGAGAAGGAGGCGGAGGCGCGGGCGATCTTCGAGAAATGGGATCTCGATTTCGCCGTGGTCGGCGAGACCATCGCCGAGGACCGGTTCATCGTCGTTCATGGCGGCGAGGTGAAGGCGGACCTTCCGCTGAAAACCCTCTCTGGCTCCGCCCCGGAATACGACCGGCCCTGGGAGCCGACGCCGCCCCCCGCCCCGCTTTCCGGCGCGCCTGCGATGGCGACGGACGAGGCGCTGCTCGGCCTTCTCGCCTCCCCCAACCTCTGCTCGCGCCGCTGGGTCTGGGAGCAGTATGACTGGTCCGTCATGGCCGACACCGTCTCCGGCCCTGGCTCCGACGCCGCGGTGGTGCGCGTCCACGGCACCGAGCGCGCCATCGCCTTCACGTCGGACGTGACGCCGCGCTACGTGGTCGCCGACCCGAAGGAGGGCGGCAAGCAGGCGGTGGCGGAAGCCTATCGCAATCTCTCAGCCACCGGCGCGAAGCCCTTGGCGACGACCGACAACCTCAACTTCGGAAACCCGGAGAAGCCGGCGATCATGGGGCAATTCGCCCTCGCCGTTCAAGGGATCGGCGAGGCCTGCCGCGCGCTCGACATGCCGATCGTCTCCGGCAACGTCTCGCTCTACAACGAGACGGACGGGCGGGCGATCCTGCCGACCCCGACCATCGGCGCGGTGGGCCTTCTCGAAAGGGCGGCGGACCGCATCCCGATGGCGCCGAAGCGGGGCGACGCGCTGGTGCTGGTCGGCGAGACGAAGGGCCTTCTCGGCCGCTCGGTCTATCTCGCGGAGCTTTTCGGGCGGGAGGAAGGCGCGCCGCCGCCGGTCGACCTCGTGGCGGAGCGGAAGGCGGGCGAGTTCGTCCGCGCCGCGAAGCGGGCGGGGCTCATCACCGCGGCGCATGACCTTTCGGATGGCGGGCTCGGCCTCGCGGCGGCGGAGATGGCGCTGGCCGGCGGCGTTGGCCTCGTCGTCGGCTCGGAGCCCTCGATGCCGATGCACGAATGGTTCTGGGGCGAGGACCAGGGCCGCTATCTCCTCGCCTGCGCGCCGGACTACGCCGAGCGCCTGCTCGACCTTGCGGAAGCGGCGGGCGTGCCGGCGAAGCGCGTCGGCAAGGCGGAGGGCGACCGGATCGTGCTCGGCGACCGTGCGGTGACCCTAACCGACGCCCGCGCCGCCCACGAAGGCGCCCTGCCCCGGCTGATGCGCTGAGCTCCGCCTTGCGCCGCTTCCGGCTTGGCACTAGCTCTAGGTTCTGAAGCGGAACGGGGTCGGCGAAGATGGCGATGGAGGCGGCGGAGATCGAACGACTCCTGAAAGAGGCGTTTCCCTCCGCCCGGGTGGAGATCACCGACCTCGCCGGAGACGGCGACCACTACGCGGCCACGGTGACGGCGGAGGAATTCCGCGGCCGGAACCGCGTGCAGCAGCATCAGATGGTTTATGCGGCGCTGAAGGGGCGGATGGGCGGCGAGCTCCATGCCCTGGCGCTGACCACGAAAGCCCCCGATTGAGGAGCTGGCGATGACTACGGAAACGGCGAACCCGGTCCACGACGCGATCCGGGCGACGGTCGACGGAAGCGATGTGGTGCTCTTCATGAAGGGCACCAAGACCATGCCCCAATGCGGCTTTTCGAGCCGCGTCGCGGCGATTCTCAACTACATGGAAGTGGACTTCAAGGACGTGAACGTCCTTGCCGACCCCGAAGTGCGCGACGGCATCAAGTCCTTCTCCGACTGGCCGACGATCCCCCAGCTCTACGTGAAGGGCGAGTTCGTCGGCGGCTGCGACATCATCACCGAGATGGTGCTGTCGGGCGAGCTCGACGACGAGTTCCGCAAGGCCGGCGTCGCCTTCAACGAGACGGCCGCCGAGAAGATCCGCGAATCGAACAAGTGAGGCCGGGGGCTCCGGCCCCCTCCCCTCCCCGCGCCCGCCCTACTCCATCGACAGGATGGCGTTGCGGACGATCGGATAGATCTCGTTCTGCCAGCGCCGGCCGTTGAAGACGCCGTAATGGCCGACATTGGCCTGCAGGTGGTGCCGCTTCAGGTGCGGCCGGAGCGAGGTGCATAGGTCGTGCGCCGCGGCGGTCTGGCCCAGCGAGCAGATGTCGTCCCGCCCGCCCTCGACCGTCAGCAGCATGGTGCGCCGGATCGCGCCGGGGTCGACCGGCTGGCCCTTGTGGGTCCATTCGCCTTTGGCGAGCTCCGCCTGCTGGAACACCCGGTCCACCGTCTCGATGTAGAATTCCTCGGTGAGGTCCAGCACGGCGAAGTACTCGTCGTAGAAGTCCTTGATGACCGCGGCCTCCACCGCCTCGCCCTTGGCGAGATGGTCGTAGAGCTTCCGGTGCTGCGCCTTGTGGCGCTCCATGTTCATGGTCATGAAGGCGACGAGCTGGACGAAGCCAGGATAGACCCGGCGGAACCGGCCCGGATGCACCCATGGCACGGTCGAGATCAGCGTCCGCCTGAACCATTCGATCGGCTTTTCGTTGGCGAGGTCGTTCACCACCGTCGGGCTTTCGCGCACGTCGATCGGACCGGCCATCAGCGTCATCGAATGGGGCGTCGCCGGGTTCTTCTCCGCCGACATGACCGCAACGGCGGCGAGCGTCTGCACGCAGGGCTGGCAGATCGCGAGGATGTGCCCGCCCGGCCCGATATGTTCGAGGAAGCGGATCAGGTACTCGACATAGTCGTCGACGCCGAAGCGGCCGGCCGAGAGCGGCACGTCCCGCGCGTTGGTCCAGTCGGTGATGTAGACGTCATGGTCGCGCAGCATGGTCTCGACCGTGCCGCGCAGGAGCGTGGCGAAATGGCCCGAGAGCGGCGCGACGATCAGCACGCGCGGCTGCGGCGCATCCACGTCCTTGGCGAAGTGGAGGAGCGTGCCGAAGGGCAGCTCCAGCGCCTTCTCCTCCCGGACATCGGCGATCCGGTTGCCGACCGGCACCCTCGTGATGCCGAAGTCGGGCCGCGTATGGGTCAGCCGGAAGCGGGTCAGCATCTCCGACATGGCGGCGAAGCGGCGGGCGGAGGCGGCCATGTCGCCGAAGGGCTCGGCCCAGGCCATGGCGGCGCGGGCGGCGAGCCGCAGCGGCTCGAGCGCGTCGTCATGGCTCTGATAGGCGTTGTAGAGCATGCGTCGATCCTCGCTCGAACCCCTTGCGGAATCGCTAGTGCAATTCCTGCGGCGCTGCGAGACTATTCTTGTGCGCCGCAGCACGAGAGTCGAGCCGATGTCAGCCGCCACCCTCACGATCTCCTCCAAGAACTATTCCTCCTGGTCGCTTCGCGGCTGGCTGCTCTGCAAGATGGCCGGGCTCGCCTTCGAGGAGGTGCGGGTGGACACGTCCGATCCGAACCAGCGGCAGGAGCTTCTGCTGCTCGCCCCGTCGATCCTGGTGCCGCGGCTGACGCATGGCGACGTGGTGGTCTGGGACACGCTGGCGATCGCCGGCTATCTCAACGAGATCAGCCCGAAGGCGAAGCTCTATCCGAAGGACGCGGCGACGCGCTCGCATTGCCGGTCGATCTCCGGCGAGATGCATGGCGGGTTCTACAACCTCCGCTCGGCGCTGCCGATGAACCTCAAGGCGCGGCACGAGACGTTCAAGATCTTCTCCGGCGCGCGGCCGGACATCGAGCGGATCCAGACGATCTGGACCGAGTGCCTGGAGAAGTTCGGCGGCCCCTGGCTCTTCGGCGCGCCGACCATCGCGGATGCGATGTTCGCCCCGGTCTGCACCCGGTTCCGGACCTATTCGGTCTCGCTCAACGAGGCGGCGCAGGCCTATTGCGAGCACATCTTCGCCTGGGACCTGATGCAGGAATGGACCGAGGGGGCGCTCGCGGAGCCGGACGAGATCGCCGAGCTCGACGTCGAGTTCTGATCCGGGCGCTGGATCGGCCGCGCCGCGCGGGCTAGCCATGCCGGGGCGCGGCGGGTTCGGAGGCGCGGCATGGAGACGTTCGAGGGAGGCTGCCTCTGCGGCGCGGTGCGCTTCGCGGCGCGCGGTCGGCCGCTGCGGGTCGGGCTCTGCCACTGCCTGGATTGCCGGAAGCATCACGGCGCGCTCTTCCACGCCTCGGCGATCTTCCCCGAAGCGGCGGTGCGGGTGACGGGGGAGACCGGCGCCTATTGCGGACGCCATTTCTGCCCCGTCTGCGGCTCCTCCGTCTTCTCGCGGAGCGGCGCGGAGATGGAGATGCATCTCGGCGCCTTCGATGCGCCGGACCGGTTCACGCCGACCTATGAGCTCTGGACGGTGCGGCGGGAGACGTGGCTGCCGCCCTTCCCGCTCGAACGAAGCTACGAGCGGGACCGGGACGACGGGGCGCCCTGAGCGGCGGCCGATTCAAGGTTGAATCCGGGTTCAACCCTCTGGAATTCAATCCACATGCAGTAATTGGAATGCGTGACGCGCGCCGGGATCAGGCCGGCGCGACCTCGACGGCGGCGGTGTGGGCGCTCGTCCCCTGCCCGAGCCTCGACGTGCCGACATCCTCGGTCAGCACGTTCGGGTTGCCCTGCGCGCAGGCGCCGTCGGCGGCCGGCTCGAACCAGGCGCCGGTCGGCAGGACGACGACGCCCTTCGCCACCTCGTCCGTCACCCGCGCCGTCGCGAGGCAGGCGCCGCGGTCGTTGAAGACGCGCAGCGTCGCGCCCTCGACGATCCCGCGCGGCGCGGCGTCGTCCGGGTGGATCGAGAGCGTGGCGGGCGCCCTTCCCCGCGCATCGGCGAGGGCGCATTCGAGCTGCGAATGGAGCTTGTCCGCCGGCTGCGGCGAGACGAGGCGAAGCGGGTGGCGCACATCCCCTTCCGGCGCGAACCACATCGGGTGGCCGGGGCATTCCGCATAGCCGAAACCGGCGATCGTCTCCGAGAAGATCTCGAACTTGCCGGAGGCGGTGCCGAGGGGCTTTCCCTCGGGGTCCGCGCGGAAGGCGGCGAAGGCGGTGCGCTCGAAGGCCGGGCCCTTGATCGGAAGCTCGACGAAGTTCCGCTCGCGCAGCTCGTCCAGCGTGGGCGTCTCCAGCCCGGATTCGGCGCAGCCCTGTCGGAACCGGTCATAGAGATGGCGGAGCCAGCCCTCCGCGTCCCGCCCCTCGGTGAAGGCGGCGCCGCAGCCGAGGCGGTCGGCGAGGCCGGCGAAGAT
>CALFYQ010000302.1 GCA_937952085.1 uncultured Paracoccaceae bacterium
GTCCTGGTTGCAGTGGATGACGACCTCGTCGCCGACCTTCCAGCGCTTCACCTTGTCGCCGACCGCCCAGACGATGCCCGAGGCGTCGGAGCCGGCGATGTGATACTCCGCCCCATGCACGTCGAAGGGCGAGATCGGCGTGCCGAGCCCGGCCCAGACGCCGTTGTAGTTGACGCCCGCGGCCATCACGAGGACGAGCACTTCGTGGCTGTCCGGCCGCGGCGTCTCGACCACCTCGAGCTGGAACGACTTGTCCGGCTCGCCGTGCCGCTCGCGCCGGATCGCCCAGGCGTGCATCTTCGCCGGCACATGGCCGAGCGGCGGAATCTCGCCGACGTCGTAGAGATCCTTCAGGGCGTCGAGGGCCATCCTGCTTCTCCTTCGCGCTCGATGACGGGGTTTCGGGCGCGCCAAATCGATGCGCAACATTCGTTCGTCCGAGCCTTCATATCGCTAATTACATTATCCATTCGCGAGTGCAAGCGCGGATGGTGCGGCGCAGCAGCCGCTTCGTTCCGACGATGATCGGCCAGCCGGGAGAATGCGGCGGATTTCTTCGGGGCCTTGAGCGCAAAACGTTAATCCTGCGCGGCAAACTGGCCGCCGCGGCGCTTCGGCCGCACGGAGACAGGACTATGAACATGAAGACCCTCGGGGCGGCGGCGCTTCTGGTCATCGGCGCGGCCGCGTCGCCGGCGATCGCCGATAACGTGAATCGCGAGGTCGACATCGTGAACCGCACCGGCGTGGCGCTGGTGGCGTTCTACGGCTCGAATGTCGTAACCGGCGAGTGGGAGGAGGATATCCTCGGCCTCGACACGCTGGAGCCCGGCGCGCGAGTCGCGATCAATTTCGACGACGGCACCGGCCATTGCATGTTCGACTTCCGCGCCGAGTTCGAGGATGGCGACGTGCTGGAGGCGGGGCGGATCAACGTCTGCGAAATCAGCGAATACGTCTATCACTGAGCCGGTGCGCCCGGCGCCCGCGGCAGGTGAGCGATCGACCGGGCGTAATAGGCGATGAGAGCGGTGTCGGTCGGCGTCAGCCCGGCCGGCCGCTCGACAAGAAGGCCGCGACCGGCCAGCTCGGCGATCCCGGCCTCCGCGGCGCCGGGCCCCCGGCCGGCAGGCAGGACTACATGGGCGCCGGCGGCCCGGAGCCTTTCCGCAAGGTCGACGGCGCGGCGGGCCGCCTCCTCACGGGGTATGGGGCCGCCTTCCTCGGCGAAGATCGCGGCGACGAGGGGCGCCGGCGGCACGGGCACGGCGAGGCCGATCCGGCGCATCAGCTCGTCCCCCAGCGCCTCCACGTCGCCGCCGCCCTTCGCCCAGTCCCGCGCCGAAAGCGGCGCGCCGAAGCCGACCGCGGCGACGCCAAACCGCTCCCGCCGCCGGAAGAGGCCGCGGAGCGCCCAGAGCGAGATGGCGCGGAAGGTGGCGAAGGGCCGCAGGTCGAAACGCCCCGCGCCGTGCGGCCCGTAGGCGGAGAGGAGCGTCCGGTCCTCCAGCACATGGTCGTAGTTGACGCCGACCGGCACGAAGATCGCGTCGCGCAGCGCTGAGCCTTCGGCGAGATAGGCGAGAAGGCCGAGCTTGGGCGAGCCGAGGCCGCCATCGCGCGAAAGGCCGCCTTCGAGGAAGACGGCCTGCGTCACGCCGCCTTCCACCGCCATCTGCACGTAGCGGCGGAGCACGGCGCGGTAGAGGGGCCCGCGCTCCCGCCGCCGGATGAAATAGGCGCCCATGGCCCGGATCAGCGGCGCGAGCGGCCAGAACCGCGCCCATTCGCCGACCGCGTAGGAGATCGTCGCCGCGCCGGAGGCGAGATGGGTGACGAGGAGATAGTCCACGTTCGAGCGGTGGTTGATGACGAAGACGACCGCCGCTTCCGGGTCGATCCGCTGGAGCGCCTTCCGGTCGAAGGCGCCGAGGCGGATGCGATAGAGCGCCTCCGCCGCCCAGCGGCAGATCCGGGCGCCCACCCCGAAATAGAGCATGGCCGAGAAGGCCGGCGCGATTTCCCGCGCGAATTCGACGACCTGCCGGTGGGCGATGTCCCGCGGCATGCCGGTCTCGGCGAGATGCGCCTCGACCGCGCGCATCACCTCCGGGTCATGCGCCAGCCGCTCGATCAGGTAGGAGCGGTTGAGGAGCTTGAAGGGCTGGATCCGGAGCGAGAGCCGCTGGTTCAGCCGCTCCACGGCGCGCTCCAGCCGCCGGCGCATCACCCAGCGGAACGAGGGCGCGACGAGCCGGTCGAGCACGGCCACCGCGGCGGCGAGGCAGACCAGCGCCGCGAGCCAGACCGGAACCTCCATGACCGCGCCCATCGGTGGAAGATGCGGGGCCGCACGCGCGGCGTAAAGCGGCCTTAAGGCTGGCGGCGCCGCGCCCAAGGGGCCACGATGGTCGGAAAGGGGAGGACGGAGATGCGGAAGATCCAGGTTCAGGGCGTCCATCACATCACCCTCAACGGGGCGGACCGGGCGACATCGATCGAATTCTGGGAGGGGCTGCTCGGCATGCCCTTCGTGTTCGAGCAGCCGAACCTCGACAACCCGGGCGAGGGGCACCTCTATTTCGACCCGGGCGACGGACGCCTCATCACGATCTTCACCAACGAGGCGCGGAAGCAGGATCCGAAGCCGGTGGGGCGGGAGGTGGGCTCGGTCCACCATGTCGCCTTCGCGGTCAGCCAGGCGACGTTCCGGCAGATTGTGGCGCGGCTCGACGAGCGCGGCGTGACGCATTCGGGGCCGAAGGACCGGGGCTTCATGGATTCGATCTATTTCCGCGACCCGCTCGGCCTCCTCATCGAACTCGCCAGCTACCGGTTCGAGCCGCCGGCGGGCGCGGGCCATGCCGACGTGCTGATGGAGGCGCATCGCATCAGGGTCGAGCGAGGCGCGCCGGCGATCGACCCCGAACACGTCGCCGACGCGATCGAGCGGCTGGTGGAGCGGCTCCGGCCCTCGCTTTCTGAGGATCGCGGGGCGAAGCCCGCCTGGCGCTGAGCCGTCCCGCGCCGACGGGTCACATTCCGCACCCGCCCGCCGGGCCTTGCGCAACTTCGTTGCGCGGCTATCTTGTGCGCTGCACAATCGCGCGAGGTTCGCCATGAAGGACAAGCCCTGGCTGTTCCGCACCTATGCGGGCCATTCGACCGCGGCGAAATCCAACGAGCTTTACCGCTCCAACCTCGCCAAGGGGCAGACCGGGCTGTCGGTCGCCTTCGATCTGCCGACGCAGACGGGCTATGACAGCGACCATGTCCTCTCGCGGGGCGAGGTCGGAAAGGTGGGGGTGCCGATCTCCCATCTCGGCGACATGCGGGCGCTTTTCGACCAGATCCCGCTCGAGCAGATGAACACCTCGATGACGATCAACGCGACGGCGGCCTGGCTGCTGGCGCTCTACGTCGCCGTGGCGGAGGAGCAGGGCGCAGATGTCGCGAAGCTCCAGGGCACGGTGCAGAACGACATCATCAAGGAGTATCTGAGCCGCGGGACCTATGTGTTCCCGCCGCAGCCCTCGCTCGGCCTCATCTCCGACATTGCGGCCTGGTGCTATTCGCACGCGCCGAAATGGAACCCGATGAACGTCTGCTCCTACCACCTGCAGGAGGCGGGGGCGACGCCGGAGCAGGAACTCGCCTTCGCGCTGGCGACCGGGATCGCGGTGCTGGACAAGATCCGGGACCGGAACGCGGTGACGCCGGAGGATTTCCCGGAGGTGGTCGGCCGCGTCTCCTTCTTCGTCAACGCGGGCATCCGCTTCGTGACGGAGATGTGCAAGATGCGCGCCTTCGTCGATCTCTGGGACGAGATCTGCCGCGAGCGCTATGGCGTCGAGGACGAGCGCTTCCGCCGGTTCCGCTATGGCGTGCAGGTCAACTCGCTCGGCCTGACGGAGCAGCAGCCTGAGAACAACGTGCCGCGCATCCTGATCGAGATGCTGGCGGTGACGCTCTCGAAGAAGGCGCGCGCCAGGGCGGTGCAGCTTCCGGCCTGGAACGAGGCGCTCGGGCTGCCCAGGCCGTGGGATCAGCAATGGTCCCTCCGGATGCAGCAGATCCTCGCCTACGAAACCGACCTTCTCGAATTCGGCGACCTCTTCGACGGCAACCCGGCGGTCGAGGCGAAGGTCGAGGCGCTGAAGGCCGGCGCGCGGGAGGAGTTGAAGACGATCGAGGGCATGGGCGGCGCCGTCGCCTGCATTCCCTACATGAAATCCGCGCTGGTGGAGGCGAACGCCGACCGGCTCGCCCGGATCGAGAAGGGCGAGACGGTGGTGGTCGGCGTCAACCGCTATGCATCCGGCGAGCCCTCGCCGCTCGTCACCTCGGAGGGCGGCATCCTCACCGTCGACCCGGCTGTGGAGGCGGAGCAGATCGAGCGGCTGAAGGCCTGGCGCGCGGCGCGGGACGAGGCGGCCGTCTCGTCCGCGCTCGCGGAGCTTCGCGCCGCGGCGCGGGAGGGGCGGAACGTGATGCCGGCCTCCATCGCCTGCGCCAAGGCAGGGGTGACGACCGGCGAATGGGGCATGGCGATGCGGGCCGAGTTCGGCGAATACCGCGCGCCGACCGGGGTCGGCGCCGCCGTCTCGAACCGCGCGGAGGGGCTGGAGGAGATCCGCGAGGCGGTGGCCGCGGCCTCCGCCCGGCTCGGCCGGTCGCTCACCTTTGTCGTCGGCAAGCCGGGCCTCGACGGGCATTCGAACGGCGCCGAGCAGATCGCTGTCCGGGCGCGGGACGCCGGCATGGCGGTGACCTATGAGGGCATCCGCCTGACACCGGAGGAGCTTGTGGCGCAGGCGAAGGAGAAGGAGGCGCATGTGCTCGGCCTCTCGATCCTCTCGGGCTCTCACCTGCCGCTGGTGGAGGAGACGCTGCGGCGGCTCCGCGCCGAGGGGCTCTCCACCCCGGTCGTCGTCGGCGGCATCATCCCGGAGGCGGACGCCGCGGCGCTTCGCAAGATGGGGGTGGCCGAGGTCTATACGCCGAAGGATTTCGACCTCAACCGGATCATGTTCGACCTCGTCGAGCTCGCCGCGCCGGCCGAAGCGGCCGCCTGAGGCCGCCGCCCCAAAACGATCCTGCAATGGCCCCGGTCCTGCGCGGATTGGGGCGCCGTTCCGCCTTGATCGCCGCCTAGATCACAGTCATCGGCGACGGCGGGTCTCGGGGCGGGCTGCCAGGCGCCGAAAGGAAGGCCGGGGTGGGGATTCCGGTTTCCCGGGGCGACGATGGACCGAGGGGACCATGCGGCGCCGGGGTGATCGCAGGTCGGCGACCTGCGAGGTGAGTGTGCGTGCGGTGCGTTGACGAGCGCGCTCCTTCGCTCCCGGCGGAGGGGCGCGCCTGTCTTTTAGCTCAGTAGCTCATCGCCTTGAAGAGCTTGCCGAAATCGCCGCCCCACTCGCCGTCGAAGCGGCGGAGAAGCTCATCGGCCGGCGTCTCGCCGCTTTCCACGCTTTCGCGGAGCGCGTTGAGGAAATGCGTCTCGTCGGGGATCAGCCCGCCGGCGCCCGGCTTCGCCCGCGCCTTCAGCCCCGCTTCGGAGATCGCCAGCGCCTCCCGCGCCAGGTCGAGCGCCGGGCGGCCGGCCACCTCGGCCTGGAGGCCGCGGACCGAGGCGTCCACCCGGAACGCCTCCCGCGTCTTGAGGTCCCAGTCCTTGCAAAGGTCCCAGGCCGCGTCGAGCGCCGTCTCGTCGTAGATCAGGCCGACCCAGAAGGCCGGCAGCGCGCAGATCCGCCGCCACGGGCCGCCATCGGCGCCGCGCATCTCGATGAACTTCTTGAGCCGCGCCTCGGGGAAAATCGTGGTGAGATGGTCGGCGAAATCCGAGAGCGTCGGGATCTCGCCGGGGAGGGCGGGGAGCCTGCCGTCGAGGAAATCGAGGAAGGACTGGCCGCGCGCGTCGATGTACTTGCCGTCGCGGTAGACGAAATACATCGGCACCTTGAGGGCGTAATCGACATAGGCCTCGAAACCGAAACCGGGTTCAAAGACGAAAGGGAGCGTGCCGGTGCGAGCGGCGTCGAGATCGCGCCAGATCCGGCTCCGCCAGCTCTGGTGGCCGTTCTTCTTGCCGTCAAAGAAGGGCGAATTGGCGAAGAGCGCGGTGGCGACCGGCTGGAGCGCCAGCGCCACGCGCAGCTTCTTCACCATGTCCGCCTCGGAGGCGAAGTCGAGATTCACCTGGATCGTGCAGGTGCGGTACATCATCTGCGTGCCGTGGGTGCCGACCTTGCCCATGTATTCGGTCATGAGCCGGTAGCGGCCCTTCGGCATCATCGGCATGTCCTGGTGGGACCAGTCGGGCGCGGCGCCGAGGCCGATGAAGCCGGCGCCGATCCGGTCCGCCACCGACTTCACCTCGGCGAGATGCTGGTTCGTCTCGTCGCAGGTCTGGTGGATGGTCTCGAGCGGGGCGCCCGAGAGCTCAAGCTGGCCGCCCGGTTCGAGGCTGACATTGGCGCCGTTTCGGGTGAGGCCGATGAGGTTGTCGCCCTCCTTCACTTCGGCCCAGCCGAACCCGTCCCGCAGGCCTTCGAGCATCGCCTTGATCGAGCAGGGGCCATCATAGGGAAGCGGCTTCCGCTCCGCGAGGCAGTAGCCGAACTTCTCGTGCTCGGTGCCGATCCGCCAATCGGATTTCGGCTTGCACCCGGCGGCGAGATAGGCGGCGAGCTGGTCGCGGCTCTCGATCGGGCCGCCGCCCTGCTGCGGTATCGACATCGGCGTCGCCCCCCGGGACTTCCGGTCGATCGCGCCGACCCGTTCGGCGACTTAATCGGCGCCTGGCCGCCGGGCAAGAGCCGGACGCGACGTGACCTCGGGGCGACGCCAGATCGTGATCGTGGCACCCTCTGGCGCGCGGAGCGCGGCGAGCGCCCGTTCGGGGGAGAAGCCGGGCAGGGCGGCGAAGGTGTCGATCAGCCCCGCGGCGCCCTCGGCGCTGACCGGAACGATCAGTGCGGGCTCGACCGGCGACCAGCGGAGCACCCATTCTCCTTCCCAGCGGAAATGCGCCGGGTCGGCCGACCAGATCTCGATGGCGCAGATCTCGTCGAGACTGACGACGCCGCCCTGGTGGGGCCCGAAATACTCCACCCGCCGCTCCGCCACGGTCACGATGCCGGGCGCCTGCGCCTCCGTTCGGCCGAGTGCGGAGAGGGCGGCCGAGCGGACGAGAAGCAGGCCCGCGGCCGCCGCGAAGGCGGCGAGGCCCCAGCGCCAGGCGGGCGCGAGCGATAGAGCGGAGAGGATCAGCCAGACGCCGGCGGCGGTTGCGAGCCCGTAGGTCGCCGTCTCGCCCCAGCGGAGGAGGGCGCGCCGTGCGCCGGGGGCGAGCGCGCTCATCGCGGCTCTCCCCACGGCGCGGAGAGCGCGAGGAGGTCGGAAAGATCCCGATCCGGGCCGCCGGCGACGTCATGGATGGTGAAACGGCGCGGCGCGAGGCCGGGGCGGGCGAGAAGCGCGCCGAGGCTGCCGCCATCCGCCGAAAGAGCGATCTCGCCGAAGAGCCGGCTGCGGAGCGCGCGCTCCGCCTCGATTCGTCGGTCGCCGGAGGGCCCGGAAATCTCCACCGCGCATTCCGCCCGGCCGCTCCGCCCTTCGCGGGCGGCGACGCAGCGCTCCCGCGCCACGGTCGCGAGATCGGCGGAGAGGAGGACGCGGCCTTCGGCGGCGTCCGCCTCGGCGAAGGGGCGCCAGCCTTCGCCGTCCCATTCGAGGAGCGCCGGCCCCCGTTTGAGGCGGAGCCGCGCGACGAGCCGTCCGTTGGCGGCGCCGAGCGGCGCCTCCGCTTCCGCGCCGCGGGGCAGGAAATCAAGCGCGACGCGCCGCCCGTCCGCCACCCGAAGCTCGACCAGACGCGCCGGGCCTTCGGCGCAGTCGCTTCGGGTCGAAAGGTCCGCAAGGCCGCGGGTCTCGGGCGGCGACAAGGCGGTTTCGACGACGATCACCGCGCCGCCTTCGGCGCGCCAGAGCGGCGCCCGCCAGCGCCGGCCCTCGGCGGTGGCGACATGGACGAGCCGGCCCGACGCATCGGTGCGGTAGAGCGCGGCGCGGCGGGTGACGCAGTTCAGTTCGGGCACGCAATGGGCGAGGAGGGCATAGCCGCCAGCGCTCGGATCGAAGGCCGCGCCGGCCCAGCCGCAGGTCGGCGGCGGGGTGAGGGCGCGGGTCTCGCCGCTCTTGAGCGAGACCTCCACCCAATCGGAATCATAGGCGAGGAGCGCAATTTCGGCATGTGGGCCGAGGGCGAGGAGCCGCACCCGGTCCGCCGCCTCCGCCTCCGCCGCCGGCGCGAGGAAGGCGAGAAGGAGGAGGAGCGCGAAGCGGCGCATCACCGCCAGTCCCCCGCGCGGGCCTGCCAGAGCGTCAGCGCGGCGACCGCCGCCGTCTCGGCCCTGAGAACCCGCGGGCCCAGCGAGACCGGGCGGGCGAAGGGGAGGCGGCGGAGCCGTTCCGCCTCCTCCGGCGCGAAGCCGCCCTCGGGGCCGATCAGGACCGCGGCCGGCGGCGGCGCGGCCTCGGCGAAGGCGGGCGCGGCGCCAACCATGGTCTCGTCGCAGAAATGGAGGGCGCGGGCCGGGTCCCAGCCCGAGAGCGCGTCGAACAGCTTCGCCGGCTCCGCCACTTCGGGGACGGAGAGGATGCCGCACTGCTCCGCCGCCTCCACTGCGTTGGCGCGGAGCCGCGCGGCGTTCACCCGCTCCGAATTGGTGTGGCGGGTGATGACGGGGAGAACCCGGCGGGCGCCAAGCTCGGCCGCCTTTTCGGCGACGAAATCGGTGCGCGTCTTCTTCAGGGGCGCGAAGAGAAGCCAGAGATCCGGCGGCTCGGTCTGTTCGCGGGTCCGCTCGAGGCATTCCATCCGCGCCGCGCGGCGGCCGGCCTCGGCGAGCCGGGCGCGCCATTCCCCGTCGCGCCCGTTGAAGAGCAGCGCCTCGTCGCCGGCCCGGAGCCGCATGACGTTGACGAGGTAATGCGCCTGCTCGGGCGCAAGCTCGACCGGCGCCCCGGCCCCGAGCGGCGCCTCGACAAAGAGCCTGATTTTCGGCGCGTCGCGTGGCATGAGGCGAATATGACCGAACGCATGATCGACGCCAGAGGCGATGGCCGCGTCGCCGACGCCGTGAAGGGCAACTGGGCGGACCGTTTCGCGCCGCGCTGGGCGCTGCCCTGGCTCCGGCTTTCCCGCGCCGACCGGCCGGCGGGGACGTGGCTTCTGCTGATTCCCTGCTGGCAATCGCTCGCCCTGGCCATCGCCGCGACGGGCTGGCGGATAGAGGATCTCTGGTTCTTTTTCTCGATGGCGGTGGGCGCGTTCCTGATGCGGGGCGCCGGCTGCACCTGGAACGACTTTACCGACCGGGATTTCGACGGCCGGGTGGAGCGGACGAAATCCCGCCCGATTCCCTCCGGCCAGGTGACGGCGAAGGGCGCGCTGGCCTGGATGGTCGCACAGGCGCTTCTGGCCTTCGCGATTCTCCTCACCTTCAACCCCTTCGCGATCGCGCTTGGCGTCGCGTCGCTGCTGCCGGTCGCGATCTACCCGTTCATGAAGCGGGTGACCTGGTGGCCGCAGGTCTTCCTCGGCATCGCCTTCAACTGGGGCGCGCTGATGGGCTGGGCGGTCCATGCGCATGGCCTCTCGCCCGCGCCGGTGATCCTCTACCTCGCCGGCATCGCTTGGACGCTCCACTACGACACGATCTACGCGCACCAGGACAAGGAGGACGACGCGTTGATCGGCGTCCGCTCCACCGCCCGCCTCTTCGGCGAGAGGACGCGCCGATGGCTCGTCCTCTTCTCGCTCATCGCGGCGGCGGGCGCCGCGGCGGCGACACTGATGGCGCTGAGCGGGCCGGCGCTGGCGGCGGGGCTGACGGCGGTCGCGCTCTATGCGCTGCATCTCGGCTGGCAGATCGCCCGGATCGAGATCGACGATCCGGACAACTGCCTCCGCCTCTTCCGGGCGAACCGGGATTCGGGGCTGATCCTCTTCGCCGGCTACCTGATCGCGGGCTTCCTCTGAGCCTATTCGGCCGGTTTGGCCGCCGCGGCCGATTCCTTGCCGCCGACCGCCATCAGCACGCCGTAGCCGATCACGCCGGAGAGGATGGAGCCCATCAGCACGCCGAGCCGAACCTCGTTCATCCGCTCCGCCGAATCGAAGGCGAGGCCGCCGATGAAGAGGCTCATGGTGAAGCCGACGCCGCAGAGGCAGGCGACGCCGTACATCTGCGCCCAGTTCGCGCCCTTTGGCATGGCGCCGATCCGCAGCTTCACCGCGACGAGCGAGGTCGCCATCACGCCGATCTGCTTGCCGAGGAGGAGGCCCGCCGCGATGCCGAGCGGGACCGGCGCGAGTAGCTGGTCGAGCCCCATCCCCTTCAGCGAGACGCCGGCGTTGGCGAAGGCGAAGAGCGGCAGGATGAAGAATGCGACCCAGTAGTGCAGCCCGTGCTCCGCGCGGCGGAGCGGGCTCTCGCCCTCCTTCACGTTGAGCGGC
>CALFYQ010000303.1 GCA_937952085.1 uncultured Paracoccaceae bacterium
CGAGATAGGGCAGGTTCTGGAGATAGGTGCGGCTCTCCATCAGCTTCTCGGTGCCGCGATGGAGGAGGCCGATATGCGGGTCCACCCGCTCCACCAGCTCCCCGTCCAGCTCAAGCACCATCCGCAAAACCCCGTGCGCCGCAGGATGCTGCGGGCCGAAGTTGATGTTGAAGTTGCGGATCCGCTGTTCGGGAGTCTTGAAATCGCCGTCCATGCTCAAAGCTCCGGCCCTTCGGCGACGCGGAAGACCTTGGAGATCACCACCCAGCGCCCGTCGAGCTTGAGGAAGTTGAGATAGTCGGTGAACCGTCGGGGCGGCAGCGCCACGGAAAGGGTGACATGGGCCATTTCCGGCCCCTCGGCCCGCACCGCGTGGATCGCATAGTTCGGCGCGCCGGGCAGCTTGCCGCGCTTGCGCGACCGCTCGAGGAACACCTCTCGGCTATTCTCGATCAGCTTGCCGCCCTGCGAGGCGTAGAGGTTCGCCCGCGGGTGGAAGATCTCCGCCAGGCGCGCCGCATCGCCCTCGTGGAGCGCGACGCAGTAGGCGACGGCGAGCGCCTCGACCTCGGAGAGCGCGACATCGTCCAGCATCACACGGCTCCCTTCTTCTCGTCGCCCGGCAGCACGTATTCCGCGCCTTCCCAGGGACTCATGAAATCGAACTGGCGGTAGTCCTGCACCAGCTTCACCGGCTCGTAGACGACGCGCTTCAGCTCCTCGTCGTAGCGCACCTCGACATAGCCCGTGGTCGGGAAGTCCTTCCGGAGCGGGTGGCCGCGGAATCCATAGTCGGTGAGGAGGCGCCGAAGGTCCGGGTGCCCGGTGAACATCACGCCGTACATGTCGAACACCTCCCGCTCGAACCAGTCGGCGGAGGGGTGCACCGAGACGCAGGAGGGCACGAACTCGTCCTCGTTCACCGAAAGCTTGAGGCGGATGCGGATGTTCTGCCGCATCGAGAGGAGGTGATAGACCACCTCGAACCGCTTCTCCCGCTCCGGGAAGTCGACGCCCGAAATGTCTACCAGCGTAGTGAACTGGCAGGCGCCGTTGGTCTTGAGAAAGGTCAGCAGCTCGATCAGGCTGGCCGGCGCCGTCGTCAGGGTGAGCTCGCCGAAGGCGATGCGCGCACCGGAGACGAGGTCGCCCTTCGCCGCCTCGATCAGGTCGCTGAGCTCGCGGAGAGCCTCGCTCATGTCGCCTCCTAGCGGATGATCGTGCCGGTCCGGCGGATCTTCTTCTGAAGCTGGAGAATGCCGTAGAGCAGCGCCTCCGCGGTCGGCGGGCAGCCGGGCACGTAGATGTCGACGGGCACGACGCGGTCGCAGCCCCGGACGACGGAATAGCTGTAGTGATAGTAGCCGCCGCCATTGGCGCAGGAGCCCATCGAGATGACGTAGCGCGGCTCCGGCATCTGGTCGTAGACCTTGCGGAGCGCGGGGGCCATCTTGTTGGTCAGCGTGCCGGCGACGATCATCACGTCGGACTGCCGCGGGCTGGCGCGGGGCGCGAAGCCGAACCGCTCCACATCATAGCGCGGCATCGAGGTCTGCATCATCTCGACGGCGCAGCAGGCGAGCCCGAAGGTCATCCAGAAGAGCGAGCCGGTGCGCGCCCAGTTCACGATCTCCTCCGCCGTGGTGAGGAGATAGCCGCGATCGGCCAGCTCCGCCGAGGCGGCGCGCGTGAAGGCCGGGGCCGTCGCAGGCGTGTCGCCGGCGGCAGGGGCCGTCTGGCTCGTCGTCACTGCCATTCGAGCGCCCCCTTCTTCCATTCGTAGGCGAAGCCGACCGTCAGCACCGCGAGGAACACCATCATCGACCAGAACCCGAAGAGGCCCACATCCTTGAACGCCACCGCCCAGGGGAAGAGGAAGGCGATCTCGAGGTCGAAGATGATGAAGAGGATCGACACGAAGCGCACGTCGAACTTCATCCGCGCGTCGTCGAAGGCGTTGAAGCCGCATTCGTAGGC
>CALFYQ010000304.1 GCA_937952085.1 uncultured Paracoccaceae bacterium
CTGCCGGGTCGTGCGCCGCAAGGGCCGCGTCTACGTGATCAACAAGACCCAGAAGCGCTTCAAGGCCCGCCAGGGCTGAGACGCGCCGCGCCTTCGGGCGCGCCGAGATCCGGGGCCGCGACCGAAAGGGCGCGGCCTTTTCGCATGTCCGGTCGGCCGCATCTTGGGGCGGGCGACGGCCGCGCCGCCCGCCCGGCCGCGCCTCAGCGCAGCCGGTAGTTCGGGCTCTCCCGCGTAATCTGCACGTCGTGGACATGGCTCTCGGAGAGGCCCGCCCCGGTGATCCGCACGAAGCGGCAGCCTGAGCGCATCGCCTCGATCGTGGCGGAGCCGGTATAGCCCATCGCGGCGCGGAGGCCGCCGACCATCTGGTGGAGCACCGCGCCGGCCGGGCCCTTGTAGGGCACCTGCCCCTCGATCCCCTCCGGCACCAGCTTGTGCGTCTCGGCGATCTCGCCCTGGAAGTAGCGGTCGGCGGAGCCGCGCGCCATCGCCCCGACCGAGCCCATGCCGCGGTAGGACTTGTAGCTGCGGCCCTGGTAGAGGAAGACCTCGCCCGGCGCCTCGTCCGTCCCGGCCAGCATCGAGCCGACCATGGCGCAATGCGCGCCGGCCGCGATCGCCTTGGCGAGGTCGCCCGAGAACTTGATGCCGCCATCCGCGATCACCGGCACGCCGGCCTCGAGCGCCGCGGCGGCGCAATCGGCCACCGCGGTGAGCTGCGGCACGCCGACGCCGGCGACGATCCGCGTGGTGCAGATCGAGCCCGGCCCGATGCCGACCTTCACCGCATCCGCCCCCGCGTCGATCAGCGCCCGCGTGGCCTCCGCCGTCGCCACGTTGCCGGCGACGACCTGCACGGTGTTCGAAAGCTGCTTCACCCGGCGCACCGCCTCGGCGACGCTGGCCGAGTGGCCATGCGCGGTGTCGATGACGATGAGGTCGCAATGCGCGTCGATCAGCGCCTCGGTCCGGGCGTAGCCCTTGTCGCCGACCGTGGTCGCCGCGGCGACCCGGAGGCGGCCGAGATCGTCCTTCGTGGCCCGCGGGTTGAGGACGGCCTTCTCCATGTCCTTCACCGTCAGGAGGCCGACGCAGCGGCCCTCTGCATCGGTGACGAGCAGCTTCTCGATCCGCCGCCGCATCATCAGGCGGCGGGCGACGTCCCGGTCCTCGCCCTCGCGGATCGTCGCGAGGTTCTCGTGCGTCATCAGCTCCCGCACCGGGATGTCGTCCCGCTCGGCGAAGCGCATGTCGCGGTTGGTGAGGATGCCGACGAGCCGCCGGTCCCCCGCCACCACCGGGAAGCCGGTGATCTTGTAGCGGTCCTGGAGGCTCTTCGCGTCAGCGAGGGTCTGGTCCGGGCTGAGCGTGATCGGGTTGTAGACGACGCCGCTCTCGAACCGCTTCACCCGGCGCACTGCGGCGGCTTGGGCGTCCACGTCGAGATTGCGGTGGATGACGCCGAGCCCGCCGGCCTGCGCCATGCAGATCGCCATCTCCGCTTCCGTCACCGTGTCCATCGCCGAGGAGAGGAGCGGGATGTTGAGGCGGATCGCCTTCGTCACATGCGTGGAGACATCGGCCGTGTTGGGCAGGACCTCGGAGGCCCCCGGCTCCAGCAGCACGTCGTCGAAGGTGAGCGCCTCGCGAATCTCCATCGGAGAATCTCCTGAACGGTTCGGTTGGCGGCGCCTTATCGCAGCGCGGCGAAGCCAAGGGAAGGGGCCGCGGCGCCATCGTGAAGGCGGCCGCCGCTTGCGGCGCAGGCGCCGCCGCGCGACGCTTCGACAAAACCTGGGAGGCCCCATGGCGAAAGTGCTCTTCGAGCGGGACGGGCGGATCGGCCGCGTCACGCTGAACCGCCCCGACGTGATGAACGCGATCGACGACGACGTGCCGGACGAGCTCGAGGCCGCCATGCTGGCGGCGGGGCGGGACCCGGGCGTCCATGTCGTCGTCCTCGCCGGGAAGGGCCCGGCCTTCTGCGCCGGCTACGACCTCAAGTTCTACGCCGAACAGAACGGCGGCCGCGGCGTGACGCAGGAGATGCCGTGGGACCCGATGCAGGATTTCGCCTTCATGTGGGCGAACACGCAGAAATTCATGTCGGTGTTCCGTTGCCCGAAGCCGGTGATCTGCAAGGTGCAGGGCTTCGCCGTGGCCGGCGGCTCCGACATCGCGCTCTGCTCCGACATGGTGGTGATGGCCGAGGACGCCCGCATCGGCTACATGCCGGTCCGCGTCTGGGGCTGCCCGACCACGGCGATGTGGGTCTACCGGCTCGGCCCGGAGCGGGCGAAGCGGATGCTCTTCACCGGCGACAAGATCGACGGGAAGGAGGCGGAGCGCCTCGGCCTCGTGCTGGAGGCGGTCACCGCCGCGGATCTCGACGCGCGGGTGGAGGCGCTGGCGGGGCGCATCGCCACGGTGCCGGTGAACCAGCTCACGATGCAGAAGATGGTGGTGAACCAGGCGATCGAAGCGATGGGCCTCAACGAGACACAGCGCCTCGCCACCATCTTCGACGGCATCACCCGGCACTCGCCCGAGGGCCTCGCCTTCAAGCGGCGGGCGGAGGCGGTCGGCTGGAAGCAGGCCGTCGCGGAGCGGGACGCAGGCACCTACGACTGGACGCTGGACCGGCCGATCAACCCGGAGCGCTGAGGCGGCGCTCAGTCCCAGTCGCGCCGCGGCGGCGAGAAGGGGTAGACATAGGCCAT
>CALFYQ010000305.1 GCA_937952085.1 uncultured Paracoccaceae bacterium
TCGATAATGCTCAGATGGTTGACCGCGGCCGGGCGCAGATTGCCCGATTCGCCTCCATTCGTGCATTCCCGCCAAATGCACGAATGGCGCACCCCTTTCGGCCGCAAACAGCGTCGGTCCGTCCGTTTTTCCGCTCAAGAACCGGCGAAGCGCCGGCGCCGCTCGCTGATTCGCGCTATGGTAGTTTTGCTATCGGGCTTCTTTCTTTTTTCGGCGCCCGGCCCCGCGCCGGCCGAAACCGGCGCGCGCAGTTTCAAGGTGGTCAAGCCGCCCGCGCCGGGCGCGCGCAAGCGCCTGACGGTCACGACCGTGCTCCGTGGCCGACCTCCGGGCGGGGCCGGCGGCGGGGCGGAACGGCATGGCTGGTTCTGGCGGATCGCCTCGCCCGCGCGGAGCGCGGCGGATCGCACGCGCCTCCTCCGCCTCGCGGACGCCGCTGCGGCGCGGCTCGGCGGCGGCGGGGTCGACGCGGTGGCGGGGGCCTGGAAGACGGAGATCGCCGCCGCCGCGCGCGCCGCCGGCATCTCCGAGGCGCTGCTCGCGGCCGTGGTCACGGCGGAGAGCGGTGGGAATGCGCGCGCGGTCAGCTCGGCCGGAGCCCAGGGGCTCGGCCAGCTCATCCCGGCCACAGCGCGCCGCTTCAATGTGCGGAACCCGTTCGATCCGGCGGAGAACCTGCGCGGGGCCGCGGAATACCTGTCGTTCCTGCTCGGCATGTTCGACGAGGACGCGCTGCTGGCCCTTGCCGCCTACAATGCCGGTGAAAACGCGGTGGAGCGCAATCGGGGCGTCCCGCCCTATGCGGAGACGCGGGATTACGTGCCGATCGTGCTGGCGAATTTCGCGGCGGCGCGGCGGCTTTGCCTGCCCGCCCCGGAGGGCCCGAGGGACGCCTGCATCCTGACCGCCGCGCCGCGGCGCGCGCCGACGGGCGGCGGCGGAACCGGCGGCGGCGGCGGCGGGCGGCCGCCGCGGGGCGACTGGTTCTGGGCGGAAGCGGACCCCGCCCTTTCGGCCGCCAGCCCGGAGCGGACCGCGGCGCTCGCCGCCGAGGCGGCCTCCCGCGTCGGCGGCGCGGCGCTGCGCGAGGCGCTGGCCGCGATCGGCGAGCGATGGCGGGCGGAGATCGCCGCCGCGGCGCGGGCCGGGCAGGTCTCCGAAGCGCTGCTTCTCGCCATCGTGGCGGCGGAATCGGGCGGCGATCCTGCGGCAAGGGGGCCGGGCGGGCGCAAGGGCCTCACCCTTCTCACCCCTGAGGCGGCGCGGCTCGCCAATGTGAAGGACCCGTTCGACCCCGCGGAAAACCTCCGCGGCGCGGCGGACATGCTCTCCCGCCTCCTCTCCCGTTTCGGCGAGGATGCGATGCTGGCGCTGGCCGGCTGGAACGCGGGCGAGGCGGCCTTGCTGAGCCATGACGGCGTTCCGCCCGATGCGGAGACGCGGAACTGGACGCCGGTCGTGCTCGGCTATTGGGGCGAGGCGCGCTCGCTCTGCCTCTTCGCGGCGGAGGGCCCGCGGGCCCCCTGCCCGATGTCGGAGCTTCCCTGAGGCGTCAGGCGACCAGCGTCGCCTCGGTCAGCTTCTTCACGTCGTCCATCGTGACGTCAGGCGCCAGTTCGACCACCTTCAGACCGCCCGGAACGACGTCGAAGACGCCGAGCCCGGTGATGACGCGGTTCACCACGCCCTTGCCGGTGAGCGGCAGCGTGCATTCCTTCAGAAGCTTCGACTCGCCCGCCTTGTTGGCGTGGTCCATGATGACGACGACGCGGCCGACGCCGGCGACGAGATCCATCGCGCCGCCCATGCCCTTCACCAGCTTGCCCGGGATCATCCAGTTGGCGAGGTCGCCGGTCTCGGAGACCTCCATCGCGCCGAGGATCGCCATCGCGATCTTGCCGCCGCGGATCATGCCGAAGCTGGTCGCGCTGTCGAAATAGGAGGTGCGGGCGAGTTCGGTGATGGTCTGCTTGCCGGCGTTGATCAGGTCGGGATCGACCGCATCCTCGGTCGGGAACGGGCCCATGCCGAGCATGCCGTTCTCCGATTGCAGCGTCACGTCGACGCCGTCGGGGATGTAGTTGGAGACCAGCGTCGGAATGCCGATGCCGAGATTGACGCAGGTTCCGTCCTGAAGCTCCTGAGCGGCGCGCGCCGCCATCTGGTTGCGGTCCCAGGGCATCTCGTCCTCCTATCCGCCGGCGCCGCGCGCGCCGGGAGCCGACACCACCCGCGCGATCCGCGGTTTCTCGAGTTCTGTTCCACCGGCCGCCATCCCAGGGGAGACGGCGGTCCCCGCAGAGGCGGCCTTCATGGCGGCGCGCCGGCGGCGGCCGTGGCCGCCGGAGCGCGAGGCCAGCGATCCGGGCCGGCCGCGCATCGTTTCGTCAGGCGGCGCGCACGGTGCGGTTCTCGATCCGCTTCTCGTGCCGGCCCTGGATGATACGGTGCACATAGATGCCGGGCGTGTGGATCATGTCCGGGTCGAGCGAGCCCCGGGGCACGATCTCCTCCACCTCGGCGACGCAGACCTTGCCGCAGGTCGCCGCCGGCGGATTGAAGTTCCGCGCCGTCTTTCGATAGACGAGGTTGCCCATGTCGTCGCCCTTCCAGGCCTTGACGATGGCGAGGTCGGTGACGAGGCCGCGTTCGAGCACGTAGGTCTCGCCGTCGAACTCCTTCAGCTCCTTGCCCTCGGCGATGACCGTGCCGACGCCGGTGCGGGTGTAAAAGCCCGGGATGCCGGCGCCGCCGGCGCGCATCCGCTCGGCGAGCGTGCCCTGCGGGTTGAATTCCAGCTCCAGCTCGCCCGAGAGATACTGCCGCATGAACTCCGCGTTCTCGCCGACATAGGACGAGATCATCTTCTTGACCTGGCGGGTCTGGAGCAGGAGCCCGAGGCCGAAATCGTCGACGCCCGCATTGTTGGAGGCGATGGTGAGGTTCTTGACGCCGTTGTCGCGGATCGCCGCGATCAGGAGTTCCGGAATGCCGCAGAGGCCGAACCCGCCGGCGGCGATCGTCATGCCGTCGAAGAGAAGACCGTCGAGCGCGGCCGCGGCGTCCGAATAGACCTTTTTCATCGTCGACTCCCCGATGGACGCTTCGTTTTCCCGCGTCTGCGAAGAACTGTCAAACCGCCTCGGCGAGGATCAGCCAGCCCGGAATCGGGGCGCCGAGTTCGCGCCGGACCATGAAGGCCTCGGCGTCGATCACGGCGAAGCCGGCCTCCTTCAGCGCGGCGCGGAGATCCGCATCCCGGTGCGCGAACCGCTGGTGGGGGGTGACGGCGTAGGGCCGCCCGGCGAAGGCGGCCTCCGGCATGGTTTCGGTCGAAAGCGCGAGGACGCCGCCTGTCTCCATGCACGCCCGCGCGGCCGCGAGAAGCGGGGCGACGGTGCCGAGATAGGGCAGCACATCCATCGCCGCGACGAGGTCGAAACGCTCCTCCGTCTCGGCGAGGAAGCGCTCCGCGTCGCCGACGAAGAGGGCGTCGTAAAGCTCCTTCTCGCCCGCCGCCTCGATCATGCCGGGGGCGAGGTCGACGCCGACGCGGCGCGCGGTCATGTCCTCCACCGCCTCGGCCGCGAGGCCTGTGCCGCAGCCGAGATCCAGCATCGCCGCGAACGGTCCGAGGCCGCGCGCCTGGAGCCGCTCCCGCATCAGCATCGGCGCGCCGTATTCGAGCTGGTCCACCAGCACGGTCTCGAAGACCTCGGCGTGCTGGTCGAAGAGCGTGGCGACATAGGCGAGCGCCGCGCGGTCGGGCGCGGGCGCGGCGCCGAGCGCGGCGAGCCGCATCGCCGCGCCGCCCGGGTCCGTCGGGTCGAGCGCCAGCACCGCCTCCCAGGCGGCGACGGCGCCCGGCTCTCCGGCCTTTTCCAGCTTCAGCGCGCGCTCGTAGGCGCGGGCGAGGCGGGCCTGGCTCATGGGAGCATCTCGATCTCGTCGCGCGCGGCCTCCGGTTGCGCGGCGAGAAGCTCGGCGACCGTGAGGCCGATCATCGGGTGCCGCCAGTCGGGCGCGACATCGGCGAGCGGGGCCAGCACGAAGGCGCGCTCCTGCATCCGCGGATGCGGCAGGATCAGGCGCTCCGGCACACGCGTCTCCGCCTTCTGCGGCCCGAGCGCGATCTCTTCCGCAAGACGGCCCGGATCGGGCGCGATCATGTCGCCATAGGCGATGAGATCGAGATCGCAGGTCCGCGGCTCCCACCGGGTGCGGCGCGCCCGCCCCAGTCGCGCCTCGACATCGTGAAGGAGCGCGAGAAGCGCCTGCGGCGAAAGCGCGGTTTCGAGCCGCGCCGCGCCATTGACGAAATCCGGCCCGGAGCCGCGCGGAAAGGCCGGCGTCTTCCGCCAGCGCGCAACCGCGACGGCAGGCGCGCCGCGCTCCGCCAGCATGGCGAGCGCCGATTCGAGCGTTTCGCGCGGGAGGCTTTCGTGATGCGGCTTGTTCCCGCCCAAGGCGAGAAGAACCGGGCCGGCTTCAGGACGAGGTTTCGATTTCATAGGTCAGAGCCGGTATTCGCGCATACTGTCGCGTTGCATATGTCCAGATAGGCGCCTAAAGCATGAAGTGCGAGCGGGACCGTAGGCAGGTCTCGGCCATTGTGGTACCCGGGCGCGCGTCCCATTGCGAGGTTGCAAGAATGTTTTATCGTGACGAACGCCTCGCGCTCTTCATAGACGGCTCGAATCTCTATGCCGCCGCACGAGCGCTTGGCTTCGACATCGACTACAAGCTGCTGCGGAGCGAGTTCCTGCGCCGCGGCAAGCTTGTGCGGGCCTTCTACTACACGGCGCTGCTGGAAGATCAGGAATATTCCCCGATCCGGCCGCTCGTCGACTGGCTCGACTACAATGGCTTCACCATGGTCACCAAGCCGGCGAAGGAGTTCATCGACTCCATGGGCCGGCGCAAGGTGAAGGGCAACATGGACATCGAACTCGCGGTCGACGCGATGGAGATGGCCGACAAGATCGACCACATGGTGCTCTTCTCCGGCGACGGCGACTTCCGGCCGCTGGTCGCCGCGATCCAGCGCAAGGGCGTGCGGGTCTCGATCGTCTCGACGATCCGTTCGCAGCCGCCGATGATCGCCGACGACCTTCGCCGCCAGGCCGACAACTTCATCGAGCTCGAGGAGCTGAAGGAAGTGATCGGCCGGCCGCCCCGGCCGCCGCGGGTCGAGGACGAGGCCGACGTGGTCACCACCACCGCGGACGAGTGAGCGCGGACCGGGCGCCCGAGGCGCCCGCCGATTGCCGCCTCTGTCCGCGCCTCGCCGCCTATCGGGACGAAGCGCGAGCCGCCGAGCCCGGCTGGTTCAACGGCGCAGTCGCCAGTTTCGGCGACCCGGAGGCGCTTCTGCTCGTCGTCGGCCTGGCGCCGGGGATTCGCGGCGCGAACCGGACCGGGCGGCCCTTCACGGGCGACTATGCCGGCGATCTCCTCTACGGGACGCTGGCGAAGTTCGGCTGGAGCGAGGGTCGCTTTGCGGCGCGGCCGGATGACGGGCTCCGCCTCACCGGAGCGATGGTGACGAACGCCGTTCGCTGCGTGCCGCCGCAGAACAAGCCGACCGGGCCGGAGATCAACCAGTGCCGGCCGTTCCTCGCCGCGCGGATCGCCGCCCTGCCCCGGCTGAAGGCGCTGATCTGCCTCGGCCGGATCGCGCATGAAAGCGCGGTGCGGGCGCTCGGGGCGCGGCCCGCGGCGCATCCGTTCCGGCATGGCGGGCGGAGCGAGATCGACGGGCTGGCGGTCTGGGCGAGCTACCACTGCTCCCGCTACAACACGAATACCGGGCGGCTGACGACCGAGATGTTCGAGGACGTGTTCGGCGCGGCGACGGCGGAGCTTCGGGGCTAGCGCTCCGCCGGCCGATGTC
>CALFYQ010000306.1 GCA_937952085.1 uncultured Paracoccaceae bacterium
ACATCGAGCGACTGGTCGGCGCCCTCTCCTCGCTCTGGAGCCAGTGCGCGCTGGCGCGCGCCGTGGCCTGAGAGGGGTGGCCGGCTGCGGTTGAGCGGCGTTCAGAGGGCCGCGTCGACCCTTGGGTGGGCGCCCCGGCGCCCCCGTCATGGACGCGTTAACTTTTCGTCCCGGCCGCGGTCCGAGCTGCTCGTCAGAGCCGGGGACGCCCGCGCGCGGGGAGGTGCGGGCGTGGCCCGGGCCGGAGAAGGGCGGGTGGCGGTGTGAGCCGAATTCCCGGTGGCGCGTCAGCCGTGGCGGATAGCGGGCGACGCGGGCGACGCGGGCGACGAAAACTCGAATAAGCGCGCCTTCGCGGCACGGAACAACCGTCCGTCAGCTTGACAGTTGCCATTAGCAAATAATTAATGACCTAGGCAATCAATAGGAGGGCGCGATGGCGCTGGCGGAGCAGGTGGCGGCGGTGCGACGGTTCAACCGGTTCCATACGCGGCTCGTCGGCGCGCTCGGGCCGCGGCTGGCCTATGCCGATGTCTCGCTGCCGGAGGCGCGAGTGGTCTGGGAGCTTTCGCAGGCCCCGGCGGGGACGGCGGCGAAGGACCTTTCGGCGGCGCTTTCGGTCGATCCCGGCTATCTCAGCCGGCTGATCGGGCGGCTCGAACGGCGCGGCCTCGTCGCACGGGCCGCGGACGGCGCGGATGCGCGGCGGCGCATCCTCTCGCTCACCGAAGTGGGGCGGGCGCTGATGCGGGAGATGGACGCGGCCTCGGCGGCCGAGGTCGAGGCGCTGCTGGCGCCGCTGGCGGAGGCCGAGCGGGCGGCGCTGGCCGGCGCGCTCGACCGGGCGCGGCGCCTCCTCGGGGACCGGAGTTCGGCGCCGCTGGTGCTGCGGCCGCCGCGGGTCGGCGATCTCGGGCTGGTCGTCTCCCGCCAAGCCGCGCTCTACGCGCAGGAATACGGCTGGAACGGGGAGTTCGAAGGGTTTCTCGCGGAGATCGTCGCGGCCTATCTGAAGTACTTCAAGCCGGGCCGCGAGGCGGGCTGGATCGCCGAGATCGAGGGAGAGATGGCGGGCTCCGTCTTCGTCGTCGAGGAGGATGCGGAGACTGCGAAGCTGCGGATGCTTTTCGTCGAGCCGGCGGCGCGCGGCAGGGGCGTCGGCCGCGCGTTGGTGGAGGAGACGATCCGCTTCGCGCGGGGCGCCGGCTATCGCCGGATGAAGCTCTGGACCAACAACTGCCTCCACGCCGCCCGCCGCATCTACGAGGCGACCGGCTTCCGGCTGGTGGAGCGGGAGGCGCACCACAGTTTCGGCGTGGACCTTGTGGGCGAGGTCTGGGAGCGGGGGCTCTAGCGCTCGCCGCGTTCCCAGCGCTTGCGGATGCGGTGCAAGCTGAACCAGACGAGGGCGAGGACGGGCAGGACGAGGAGCGCGGTGGTGGACTCCTTGGAGAGGCCCGCCTCCTTCGTCAGCGGCGCGATGAGGGAGGAGGCGAGGCCGAGGGCGTAGTAGCTGATAGCGACGACGGAAAGGCCCTCGACGGTCTGCTGAAGGCGAAGCTGGAGATCGGCGCGCCGATCCATCGAGGCGAGAAGCTGCTGGTTCTGCGCCTCCACCGCGACGTTGACGCGGGTGCTGAGAAGGGCCGAGGCGCGGGCGAGCCGGTCGGAAAGCTCGGCGAGGCGGCGCTCGGCGGAGCGGCAGGTGCGCATCGCCGGCTCGAAGCGGCGCTTCATGAACTCGGAATAGAGCTGGCGGCCGGCCATCCGCTCCTCCCGCAGGACGGCGATGCGGTCGTTCACGATGGCCTCATAGGCGCCGGCGGCGCCGAAGCGATAGGCGCTTTCAGTCGAGAGGCGGCCGACCTCGGCGGAAAGCTCGGTGAGGGATTCGAGCGCCTGCCGTGCGGCCTCGGGCCCTTCCGTCGGCTGGCGGGCGAGGACGGAGAGCCGCTCGTCGAGCGCCGTCACCCGCTGCGCAATCTCGCGGGCGACGGGGAGGCCGAGCAGCGCGAGGCATTTGTAGCTCTCGATCTCGAGGAGGCGCTGGGCGATGCGGCCGAGCCGGCGCGGGCCGACGCCGCCGATGGCGAAGACGGCGATGCGCGCGAACCCGTCCTCGTGGAGGCGGAAATCGGAGGCGACGAGCGCCTCCCGGTCCACCACCAGGGCGGTGGCGAGGCTTTCGGAAACGAAGCGGCCGACGAAGCGCGACTCGAAGGCCTGGCGGGCGGCGGCCTCGTCCTCCGCTGGCTCGACATGGACATGGGCGGCGGCGATGACGCGGCCGTCGAGCGCTTCGAGCCAGTCCTCCGGGAAGAGCGCGAGGGTCTCGCCGGCGAAGGGCTCTTCTGGCGCCTCGGGGACGAAGATCGTGTAGGCGACGAACTCGGTATGCGCCTCCCATTTGAGGCTGAGGCGGCCGATGCCGGTGGAATGGAAGGCGGCGCCCGGCGGCGGGTGCGGCGCGCCGAACCGGTCGAGCAGATCGACCAGCGCGGCGCGGTCGCGCGCCGGGTCGCGCCGCTCGGCGGCGTCGGGGCGGATCGCCAGATGCACGGCGCGGCAGGGCGCGGTGAGCGCGGGGAAGGGGCGCGAATGCAGCTCGTTGGCGAGCTGATACCGCTCCGGATCGTGCATCAGGCGCTTCAGCGACATGGCGTGCCCTTGCGTAAGCCCTCCCTCAATGGGGCGTGGCGCGCCGCGAGGCAATCAGCGCATGGTCGCAGGCGCTATTTCGCGGGGGAGACACGGTAGATCGCGCCCGGGTTTTCGTCGGTGGCGAACCAGAGCGCGCCGTCCGGGCCGGCCCGCACGTCCCGCACCCGGCCGAAGGCGCCGGCGAAGAGCCGCTCTTCTCGGATCACGCGGCCCTCCGCGTCGAGATCGAGCCGCGCGACGAGCTGGAATTTCAGCGCGCCGACGAAGGCGTCGCCCTTCCAGCCGGGGAAGAGATCTCCCTCGTAGAAGGCGAGGCCGGACGGGGCGATGGACGGATCCCAGTAGTAGATCGGCTGGGCCATGCCGGGCTTCGCCGTCCCCTCGCCGATCTTGCCGCCGGAATAGTGGCGGCCATAGGAGATGACCGGCCAGCCGTAGTTCACGCCCGCCTCCGGCCGGTTGAGCTCGTCGCCGCCGCGCGCGCCGTGCTCGACGATCCAGAGCCGGCCGGCCGGGTCGAGCGCGGCGCCTTGCGGGTTCCGGTGGCCGAAGGACCAGATCTCGGGCTTCGCGCCGGGGAGGCCGAGGAAGGGGTTTTCGGGATGCGGCGCGCCGTCAGGCAGGATGCGGACGACCGAACCCTGGTGCGCGCCGAGATTCTGCGCCTCCTCGCTCTGACCGCGGTCGCCGACGGTGACGAAGAGCGAGCCGTCCAGCGCGACGACGACGCGGGAGCCGAAATGGTGGCTCGCTGATTGCGGCGGGTCCTGCCGGAAGATCGGCGTCAGGTCTTCGAGCCGCGGCTCGGGCGCGCGGACGAGGCGGGCGCGGGCGAGTTCCGTCCGCGCGGCGAAGATGCCGGCAGGCGCGGCGTAGGTGAGGTAAAGCGTTCCCGTCTCGGCGAAATCGGGCGCGAGGGCGATGTCGAGAAGGCCGCCCTGGCCGGTTGCGGCGACTTCGGGCGCGCCCTCGATCGGCGGGGAGAGCCGGCCCTTCTCGAAAAGCCGGAGCGCGCCCGATCGCTCGGTGATGAGGATCGCGCCGGTTTCGGCGAAATCGGGCAGGAAGGCGAAGCCCCAGGGATGGTCCAGCCCCTCGACGACCGGTTGCACGCTGAGGCGGCCGGCGGAGCTTTCGAAGGTTTCGGCGGCGGCGGGGAGGGCGGCGAGCGCGAAGAGCGCGCCGAACGCGCGGAGAGACGAATGCATGGGGGCTCCTGTCACAGCCCCGGAGATGGGTTCGGCCGGCGCGCGGCGCAACCGGCCCGCGCCGCCGGGCGGGCGGCTATTTCTTGGCGGCAAGCGCCTCCGCCATCTCCAGCGCGAAATAGGTGAGGACGCCGTCGCAGCCTGCGCGTTTGAAGGCCAGAAGGCTCTCGGCGACGACGCGGCTCCGGTCCAGCCAGCCGGCCTCGCAGGCGCCGGCGAGCATCGCGTATTCGCCGCTCACCTGGTAGGCGTAGGTCGGCGCGCCGAACGCGTCCTTCACCCGGCGGCAGATGTCGAGATAGGGCATCCCCGGCTTCACCATCACCATGTCCGCGCCCTCCTCGAGGTCGATGGCGACTTCGCGGAGCGCCTCCTCGGCGTTGGCCGGGTCCATCTGGTAGGTCTTCTTGTCGCCCTTGAGCTGGCCGGTCGCGCCCACGGCGTCGCGGAACGGGCCGTAGAAGGCGGAGGCGTATTTCGCGGCGTAGGACATGATCATGGTCTGCGGGAAGTCGTTCTCCTCCAGCGACCGGCGGATCACGCCGATCCGGCCGTCCATCATGTCGGAGGGGCCAAGGATATCGGCGCCGGCCTCGGCCTGGGCGAGGGCCTGCTTTTCGAGCGCCAGCAGCGTCTCG
>CALFYQ010000307.1 GCA_937952085.1 uncultured Paracoccaceae bacterium
CAACCTCGAACTCGAACGCACGCGGGAGCGGCTGGAGAAGGCGCGGCGGGAGGCGGAAAGCGCCAGCCGGGTGAAGAACGCCTTCCTCGCCACGCTCTCCCACGAGCTTCGCACGCCGATGAACGGCGTGATCGGCATGGGCGAGCTTCTCTCCTACACCAAACTCGACGATCGGCAGCGGCAGTTCGTCGATGTGCTGCTCGCTTCCGCCAAGTCCCTGACCGGGCTGATGGACGACCTCCTCGACATCTCGATGATCGAGGCCGGCGAGATGCGCCTCGTGATCGGAGAGGTGGATCTCGAGTCGATGTCCCGCACGCTGGTCGAGGCCGTCTCGGTGATGGAGGGCGCCAAGCGCACCCGCCTCAGCCTCGATTTCGACCCGGACGTCGCCGGGCTCTGGAAGGGCGACGGCAAGCGCATCCGGCAGATCCTCTCCAATCTCGTGAACAACGCGGTGAAGTTCACCGGCGAGGGGACGGTGGATGTGCGGGTGCGGCGCCTGCTCGACCGCATCCGCTTCGAGGTTCAGGACAACGGGCCGGGCGTGCCGCCCGATCAGGTGGAGCTGATCTTCGACCGGTTCCGCCAGGTGGAGCAGACAGAAAGCCGCCGGCATGGCGGCGTCGGCATCGGGCTCAACATCTGCCGGCAACTCTGCCACGCGATGAAGGGCGAGATCGGCGTGGTCAGCAAGGAAGGCGAGGGCGCGCTCTTCTGGTTCGAACTGCCGCTGACCCGGATCAAGACGGAAGACGCAGCCTGAAGCGTCCGCGCTCGGCGAAGCCGGCCGGCCCCAGCGCCCGGCGCAGCACCTCCACCTCGCCGCCTCCCCGAAAGCTGAGGAGCCGCCATTCGGCCGCCTCCTTGCCGCGGCCCGGCGGCGTCGAGGCGGCGGGCGCGCCGAGGACGGGAATGCGGCCCCGCGCGCCGTCGATCCAGGACAGTTCGTTCCGGTGGTCGTGGCCGTGGAGGACGAGCGCCGCGCCGCCCGCGCCGAGCGCGGCGGCGAGGGCGCGCCGGTCTCGCAGCGCCTTCCGCGCCGGCGCGAGCCAGGTCGGCGGGTGATGGATCAGGATGACGGGCGTGGCGCCCGCCGCGGCGGCGAGCCGCTCGCGGAGCGCCGAGACCTGAGCCGGCCCGGCCGCGCCTTGCGCCAGGAAGGGCAGGGTCGGGATGGCGGTGGAGACGCCGATCAGCGCCAGCGGGCCGCGCCGGCGGAGCCAGGGGAAGGCGCCGCCCTCGTCGCCGGTCGCGAAGGGCGCCAACAGGGCGGCGAGGTCCGCCTCAAAGCCCTTCGTCATCGCGTCGTGATTGCCGGGAACGAAGGAGACCGCCTCCGCCGGGCCGAAGCCGGAAAGCCATTCCGCCGCCGCCGCCATCTCCCGCGGCAGGCCGAAATTCGTGATGTCGCCAGTCATCGCCACATGGTCGGGCGCATGGGCGCGGATGTCGTCCCGGAGCGCGTCGGCGACGGCGCGGAGGTGGAGGCGGCGCCGGCTCTTCGCCCAGTTGATCGCCGAAAGCCCGCGCTTAGAGAGCAGCTCGCCGAAGCCGAAGCCGCCATGCGTGGGGAGATGCGCGTCGGTCAGGTGCGCGACGCGGAACGCGGTCATCGCGGCCGCCTCCCGGGCGCCGCGACGAGAAGCCCGGCGCCGGCGATCAGCGCCATGCCGGCGAGGGTCGGCCCGTCCGGCCGCTCGGCGAAGAAGACGGCGCCCCAGATCGCGGCGGAGACGAGATAGGAATAGTCGAAGGTCGCGACGATGGGCGGCGGCGCGACCTGGTAGGCCATCGCCGTGCCGAAGCCGTAGATCGCGCCGAAAAGGCCGAGAAGCGCCATCAGCCCGACTTCCTGCGCGCCGACCGGAGCCCAGCCGCCGACGAGGAACGGATAGGCCGCCCGAAGCGCGTCGGCCGGCCCTGCCAGCGCCACGGCGGCGAGGCCGATCAGCCCGGCGGCGATGAAGGTGAGGTGAAGCTGTAGGGTGAGGGCGAGGGCGGGCTCCGCGCGGCACTTCGCCCGCGTCAGCACCATGGCGAGGGCATAGAGGAACGCGGCGAGGAGCGGCAGGAGCGCGAACCAGTCGACGCTTCCCGCGCCGGGCCGGATGATCGCCAGGGCGCCGAGAAAGCCGAGCCCGACGCCGGCCCAGCGCCGCGCGCCGACCCGCTCGCCGAGAAGCGGCGCGGAGAGGAGCGCGATCATCACCGGCGCGGCGTAGAAACCGACCGCGGCGACCGAAAGGTCCAGCACCGGCAGCGAGGCGTAGAAGGCGATCCAGCAGAGGACGAGAAGGACGCTCCGGAGGAGCGCCCAGAAAGGCGCGACGGGCGCGAGCCGCCCGCCCGCGACGGCCCGGATCGCGAGGAGGATCGGCAGCGCCGCGAGCGAGCGGAGCGCGAAGAGCTGCCAGATCGAGACGTCGGCGCTCATCAGCTTCACGACCGCGTCGGCCAGCGCCATCACCGTGACCGAACCGACGATGAGCGAGACCCCGAGAAGGGTCCGGTCCGGCGCCGCGATGTCTGTGCTCGCGCTCATCTCCACCCGCTCGGCGCCGGAAGGGCGCGCTCCCGGCCTCCTAGCCGGTCGGGGCCTGCGGGGGCAATCGCCCGGGGACTCCGATGCTGACAGGGGCGGGCGGGAGCGGGCGTCGGATCGGGGCCGAGGAGGTCCGCTGAATGAGCGATCAGCGTGTGGATCGGCCGGATAGGTCGCCGCCCCCCATCTCTCCCGGCCCGGGCGACCAGCCCGGGTCGCGCCCGGCCCGCCCCGCGGGAAGGCGCCCCGACCCGCACGAGCGGATCGGCCCGAGGACGGAGCGACGCCATGAAGCGCCTCTTCCAGCTGGATCGGGCGCCACCCCGGGGGCGGTCGCGGCGCTCCGCGCGACGCTCTTTCGCCGCAATGAAGCGCCGAAGGGGCCAATGCGGCGCAGGAACGTCGCCCTTCGCCCGCGTCGCGGTTTCCTTGCCCGCAAGGCGGCGAGCAAGTAGGGGAGGCCGGTCCCTCGCCGCCGCGCCCCGAGCCGCAAGATGCACCGCCCGATCGGCCATATCCGGAACCGCCACGCCACGCGCGCGGCCGCCGGCCGGCCGCAGGCGCCGGGGACGATCCTGCGCCAGCCGGAGGATTTCGCGGCGCTCGACGCCGCGCTCGCCGAGTTCCGCGAGGCCGGCGTATCGGCGCTGGCGGTGGAGGGCGGCGACGGCACGGTGCGGGAGGTCGTCTCCCGCGCCTTCGGGCTCTGGGAAGGGGCGCCGCCGCCCTTCGCGATCCTCGCCACCGGCAACACGAACCTCGTCGCGCGGAGCGCCGGGCGGCTTTTGGCAGAGGCGCTGGGGCGCGACCCCGCTTCCCTCCGCCGCCGAGCGCTCCCGGTCCTGAAGGCGGAACGGGCGGGCGGGGATCCGCTCCGCGGCTTCATCCTCGGCGCCGGCGCCTATGCCGCGGCGACCCGCTGGGCGCGGGAGGAAGCGGCGGCGCGGCACGGGCTCCAGGTGGCGGTCGCGGTGCTCAGGCTGCTCGGCTCGCCGCAGCTCCGCGGGCCGTTCGAGATCGGCTTCGCCGAGGCCGGCGCCCCGGCGCCTTCGCCCCGCACGCTCGTCGCCGTCACCTCGCTGCCCGGGGGGCTGATCTGGGGCCTCTCGCCGTTCTGGGGCGGCGGCGAGGGCCCGCTCCGCTATCTCGACGTGGCGGCGGCCCCGCCGCGCCTCGCGATTGGCGCGCTCCGCGCGGCGCTCGGCCGGCCCGCGCGGTGGATGGCGCCGCATTGGCGGAGCGGCCGGGCGCCGGCGCTCAACCTCGCGCCCGGCGCGGAATTCGTGATGGACGGAGAGGTCTTCGCCCCCGGCGCGGACGGCGTCGTCCGCCTCAGCGCCGCTGAGACCGCGACATTCCTCTCCACCTGATCGGGTGGACGAAATCCGGCCTTTTCGCTATTTCCGGCCGCGAACCATCGTACGGGAGCGCCGAAATGGCCGCGGCGGAAGAGATCGAAACCAAGAAATCCGAAAAGCCGGCCACGCTGAACAAGCCGGTCCGCAAGTTCGTCAAGAAGCGCGGCAAGCGGCTGATGCGCTGGGTGGCGCAGTTCCAGGCGGCGGACGGGCTCGTCCCCGACACGCCGTTCATCGCCAACGAGCATTTCCCGTTCCTCGAGGAATTCGCCGACAAGTGGGAGACGATCCGCGACGAGGCGAAGGAAATCCTGAAGCACCGGGATGCGATTCCCGGCTTCGAGCAGGTCTCGCCCGACCAGCACCGCATCGCCAAGGCGCAGAAGTGGAAGACCTTCATCCTCTACGGCTTCGGCGACCGGCTGGAGAAGAACTGCGAGCAGGCGCCGGTGACGGCGGAGATCCTCTCCCGCGTGCCGAAGGTGCAGACCGCGTGGTTCTCGATCCTCGCGCCGGGCTACCACATCCCCGCCCATACCGGCGTGACGAAGGGGATCGTGCGCGCCCATCTCGGCCTCATCATCCCCGAGGACCGGGAGAAATGCCGCATCCGGGTCGCCGACGAATGGCGCGCCTGGAAGGCGGGCGAGGTCTTCGCCTTCGACGACACGTTCGAGCACGAGGTTCGGAACGACACCGACGAGGAGCGGGTGATCCTCCTCTTCGATTTCGACCGGCCGATGGGGTGGCGCGGGCGGCTTCTCAACCGGATCATGCTTTCGCTGATGAAGCTCACCGCGTTCTACCAGGAGCCGAAGAAGAACCTCGCAGATTTCGAGGCGCGGTTCGAGGCGGCGACGCGGCGGGCCGACGCCAATCTCGAGAAGCTCGGCGACTGAGGTGAGGGCGCCGGAGCCGGCGCTCGTCGCCTTCCTCGCGGAGGAGATCGCCCGCCCGGTGACGCCGGGCGCCGCCGCCTTCGCGGCCGATCTGGCGGCGCGTCCGGGTATTGGCGCGATCCTCTACTACGGCTCCTGCCTTCGGCGCGGGACCGAGGAGGGGATGCTCGATTTCTACGCGCTGACGGAAGGGCCGGGCGCCTGGGGCGAGGCCCCGCGCCTCGCGTGCTGGGGCCGCCGGTTGCCGCCGAACGTCTACCCGGTCGCCTTCGGCGCGATGCGCGCGAAGGTCGCCGTCGTGCCGCTAGACGTTTTCCGCGACCGGATGCGCCCGGAGGGGCTCGACACCACGTTCTGGGCGCGGTTCTGCCAACGCGTCGCGCTGCCGACGGCGAAGGACGAGGCGACGCGGCGCGCCGTCGCCGAGGCGCTCGCCGCCGGGGTGGAGACGGCCGCGCTCTGGGCCGCCCGGCTCGCGCCCGAGGCGGAGGGCGCGGAGGCCTGGCGGCGTCTTTTCGCGCATACCTACCGGGTCGAGTTCCGCCCGGAGCGTTCCGGGCGCGGCGGCGAGATCGTCGAGGACGATCCGGCGCGCTGGGAGCGGCTCTGGGCGCTGACCGCGCCGGCGCGTGCGGCGGGGCGGGCCGAGGGCTCGTGGCCGCTGCGGCGTCATATCGGGAAGGCGTTCCACCTCGCCCGGCTCGCCAAGGCGGCGTTCACCTTCGAGGGCGGGCCCGCCTATCTCCTCTGGAAAATCCGGCGGCACCGCAAGCGGGCCGGTTGAGGGGGTGGGGACGGCGGTTCGACTGAATCGCGACGGCGATCGTCGCCCGATCGCCGCGCAAACTTGCACCGAGATTTGCGTAACAGGGTGGACGAGGCGCGAAGGGGCGCGACCGCCCCTGAGTGGGCGCCCGGCCGGGCCGGCATGCGCGCTTTATGGCGTCGCCTCGACCTCCAGACGGTCCGTGCGTGACAGCCCTGGGGCGCCCGCCCGTGGGGAGGGGCGGGCGCGGCCCGGGCTGGTCTCCCGGGCCTGGGAGGGATGAAGAGGGCGCGATCCAATCCAAACGGTTGGCTCGGGATCGGTCGACAAGGATTGTCGCCGCGCCGCGAAGTGACGCGCTTCCTGGGGCCGTCGCGTCTCCGGCTCCGCATGAGGGGTCAGAAGGGTCGGCAGAGGCGCGCCGGGCCGGCCCGTCCCAGCAGACGTCAGAACCCATGCCCCAGAATCGAAGCGCCCGCCCCCGGCCCCGGAAGGGCCTCGGGCGGGCGCGCCGCGCCGTGAGGCGCTCGCTTCCGGCGACGGTCCCGAAGGGCCCTGAGCCGGAAGCGAGCTTCGTTCAGCCCTTCGCCGCCGCGGCGCGGCCGGCCGGCTTCGGCGCCTCCACCGGCTTCGCCGGGGCGCCGCCGCCGGTGACGATACGGAGCGCGCCCTGCGGCTCGGCGAGCCGGCGACGATCCGCCTTGGAGGCCGGGATCAGCTCCATGTCGGCGCCGACCTGGGCGAAGACGTCCAGCGCGTCGGCGATCTGCTCGCGGCTATGCGCCGCCGAGATCGAGGAGCGCAGGAGCGACATGGCGTTCGGCGTCGCCGGCGGCACCGCGATGTTGGTGTAGACGCCGGCCTCGATCAGCCGGTTCCAGAACCGCACCGCGACTTCCTTGTTCGGCAGCTTGATCGCCACGACCGGGGAGACCTCCGGCCCGAGCTCGAAGCCGAGCGCCTGGAGACCGTCGTAAAAGGTCCGGGCGTTCCGCCAGAGCTGCTCGCGAAGCTGCGGGTTCGCCTCGATCCGGTCGAAGCTCATCCGCGCCGCCGCGATCACCGCCGGCGGCAGCGAGGCGGTGAACATGTAGGGCCGGGAGATCGAGCGCAGGATCTCGACACCCTCGTGGTTCGAGACGCAGAAGCCGCCGACCGTGCCGACCGATTTCGAGAAGGTGCCGACGATGAAGTCGCACTCGTCCTCGACGCCGGTCTCCTCGCAGAGGCCGCGGCCCTTGTCGCCGAGCACGCCCAGCGAGTGCGCCTCG
>CALFYQ010000308.1 GCA_937952085.1 uncultured Paracoccaceae bacterium
AATGGAGACCAGTTCGCCGCAGCGTGCTCGCCCTGGCGGCGGGGGCCGTGGCGGCTCTCGGCGCCGGCGGCGCCTGCGCCCAGGACGGGCCGATCAAGATCGGCCTCACCACAGACCTCACCGGCATCGCGGCGTCCTACGCCCGGGCGCAGGTGGACGCCGTGCAGATGGCGATCGACGAGTTGAACGAGGCCGGCGGGATCAAGGGCCGCCAGCTCGAGCTGCTCGTCCGCGATTCGAAGCTGAAGCCGGAGCTCGGCTCGAGCCTCACCCGCGACCTCATCGTCCGCGAGAAGATCGACTACCTGATCGGGCCGGACGCGAGCTCGGTCGGCGTGGCGGTCACCGGCGTCGCCAAGCAGTACAAGAAGGTCGTCGTGATGACGATCCCGAACACGCCGCGCCTCGTGGGCGAGCTCTGGCACCCCTACTTCTTCACCATCGTCCCCTCCGGCACGATGCTGGCGCGCGCCATGGCCGAGGGCATCGGCCGCGACAACGAGAAGATCGCCTTCATCGGCGGCGACTACGAAGCCTCGCACCAGGCGATCAAGTATTTCGGCGACTGGCTCGGCAAGGTGAACCCGAACGCCAGGATCATCGCCGAGCAGTGGCCGAAACTCGGCGAGCCGGACTTCACGCCCTACATCACCCAGCTGATGTCGGCGGAGCCGGAGATCGTCTTCTCCTATCTCTGGGGCGCGGACCTCATCAGCTTCATCAAGCAGGCGAAGCCCTACGGCTTCTTCGAGAAGACGAAGTTCGCCACGCTCCTCTTCCTCGACGATCTCGTCGCGCTCGGCGACGAGATGCCGGACGGAATCATCGGCCAGATGTACGCGCCGCCCTTCGGCACCAAGAGCGAGAAGATGGACGCCTTCATCGCCGCCTTCGAGAAGAAGTACGGCCACTATCCGTCCGACTGGGCGGTGATGGGCTATGACGGCATGAAGATCCTCGCCGAGGGCATCAAGAACGCGAAGTCCTGGGATTCGGACGACGTTTCGGCGGCGATCGCGGCGCTGAACTATGACGGCCTGCAGGGCCCGCTGGTCTTCCGCGAGGTCGACCATCAGGGCAACGTGCCCTCCTTCCTCGGCAAGACCGGCAAGGTGGAGGGCCTGCCCTTCAAGGCGCTGGTGGACATCCAGCGGATCGAGGCCGAAACCGTGATGCCGACGCCGGAGGAGATCCTCCAGCAGCGCGCCGGCGGCTGACCGAGCGGCGGGGGCGGGCGCCCGCCCGCCCCCCTGCCCGCCCGATTGCAGGCCCGAGAAATGCTGACCGACATCTTCATCCAGATCCTGAGCGGCGTGAGCCGCGGCATGATCCTCTTCGTCGTGGCGTCCGGCCTCACGCTGATCTTCGGCGTGCTGCGGATCCCGAACTTCGCGCATGGCTCGTTCTACATGCTGGCCGCCTTCGTCTCCTATGCGGTGACGACCGCCATCGGCGGCTCGAATCTCGGCTTCGCGGCGACGCTGATCGCCGCGCCCCTGGCGCTCGGCGCGCTCGGCATGGCGTTCGAGTTCCTGCTGTTGCGTCGGATTTCCGGGCGGATGCACCTCTATCAGCTCATCATGACCTTCGCCGTCACCCTCATCATCGCCGACGGCATCAAGATGATCTGGGGCGGCGCCTATCGTTCGGTCGGCTACCCGCCGCTCCTGAGCGGCAGCGTCGAGATCCTCGGGAGGCCGTTCCCGGCCTATTACCTTCTCGTCATCGGGCTCGGCCTCTTCATCGCGCTCCTGCTCTCGCTGATGATGGAGCGCACGCGGTTCGGCCGAACCGTCAACGCCGCCGTGGTGGACCCGGAGATGGTGGGCGCGCTCGGCGTCAACGTGCCGGCGCTCTATACCGGGGTCTTCGGCCTCGGCGCGGCGCTCGCCGGGCTTGGCGGGGCGCTCGCCGCGCCGATCGGCTCGGTCTCGCTCGGCATCGGCGATTCCATCATCATCGAGAGCTTCGCGGTCGTCATCATCGGCGGTTCGGGCTCGATCCCCGGCGCGCTGGCGGCCGCGCTCATCATCGGCGTCATGCAGGCGGTCGGCATCATGGTGGCGCCGCGTCTGGCGATCGCCTTCGTCTTCATCGCGCTCTGCGCGGTGCTGCTGGTGCGGCCGCAGGGGCTGCTCGGGAGGCGTGTCTAGTGTTCCATCTCGGCCCAGGCCTCAGCGCGACGCTCTACGCGCTGCTTCTCGCCGTCCTGCTCGTCTTTCCCTTCGTGGTGGACGAGTACAACCTCTTCCTGACCGTCGACGTGCTGATCGCGGCGCTCTTCGCGATGAGCTACAACCTCGTCCTCGGCCAGGCGGGCCTGCTCTCCTTCGGGCACGCCGCGTTCTACGGGCTCGGGGCCTATTCGGTCGCGCTCGTGCAGATGCATCTCGGCTGGTCCATCGAGTTCGGCCTCCTCGTCGCGCCGCTGGTCTCCGGAGCCTTCGCGCTCGCGATCGGGTTCTTCTGCGTGCGCGTCTCGGGAATGTATTTCGCGATGCTGACGCTGGCCTTCTCGCAGCTCATCTTCGCCATCATCGCGGGCTGGTACTCCTTCACCGGAGGCGACAACGGCGCGCCGGTGACGCCGCCGGACTACCTCTTCGACACGACGAACTTCTACTATCTCGCCCTCGGGGTGGTGACGGCGGGGATCGTGCTGATCCGTCTCATCGTCTCCTCGCCCTTCGGCGCCGCGCTAGCGGCGATCCGCGAGAACCCGGAGCGGGCGCGCTTCATCGGCCTCAACATCAAGCTCTATCAGCTCGCCGCCTTCGCCATTTCCGGCGCGCTCACCGGCGTCGCCGGGGCGCTTCAGGCCTCGTTCCACCAGATGGCGTTCCCCTCGCTCCTCTTCTGGCCGATGTCGGCGGAGCCGGTGCTGATGACGCTCGCGGGCGGGATCCAGACCTTTTTCGGCCCGGCGGTCGGGGCCGCCGTCTTCACCGTGCTGAACTTCTTCGTGGCGAGCTATACCGAGTATCCGCTCTTCGTCTTCGGCCTCGTCGTCCTGCCCCTCGTGCTCTTCCTGCCGCACGGCGTCGTCGGCACGCTCTTCTCGCGGACCGGGCGGGCGAAGCCGGCGCCGCGCCCCGCCGCGAAACCCGCATCGCGGGAGGCCCGGCCATGAGCGCGCCCGTCCTCGAGCTCGACGCCGCCTCGAAGGTCTTCGGCGGCTTCCGCGCCGTCTCCGACGTGACGATGACGCTGGCGAAGGGCGAGATCCTGGCGCTGATCCGCCCGAACGGCGCCGGCAAGAGCACGCTTCTGAACCTCGCCTCCG
>CALFYQ010000309.1 GCA_937952085.1 uncultured Paracoccaceae bacterium
GATGGCGATCGCCGACGCCGACAAGCGCCGCGAGGTGATGGCGAAGATCGAGAAGATCATGCAGGACGAGGGCGTCATGGTTCAGCCCTACTGGCGCTCGCTCTATCGCCACTACAAGGACACGGTGAAGGGCGCGGAGATGCATCCGACCTTCGAGATGCATCTAGACAAATACTCCATCGAGTCCTGATCTCGATGCGGCGGGGGCCTTCCGGGTTCCCGCCGCCCTCCCAGCGAGCCTTAGCGAGAGAGGGAGCCGAATGACGACGTTTCTTCTGCGACGCGTCGGCGGGATGGTGCTGACCGCACTTTGCCTGACCTTCGTGGTCTTCTTCCTCACCAATCTCGACCCGAACCTCGAGAAGCTGGCGAAGTCCGAAGGCTCCGTCCGCATGTCCGATGCAGACGTGGAGAGCTGGCTGGACAAGAACGGCTTCAGCCAGCCTCTCCTCGTCCGCTATGGGCAGTGGCTCGGCGTCGTGCCCTACAAGCACCCGGCGCCGGATTCGGACGCGACCGTCACCTGCCGCGCCGCCGAACCGGGCGAGGAGCCGCCCACCTTCTGCGGCGTGCTCGAGGGCTACTGGGGCTATTCCACCGTCTTCAAGGACCGGGTCGGCGGCATCATCGGCGGCAAGATCGCCGCGACGGGCGTGCTGATGTTCTGGGTCATGGTGGTGATGGTGCCGATGGCCCTGCTGATCGGCGTCCTGGCCGGGATGCGGGAGGGGTCTCGCACCGACCGGTCGCTCTCCACCTTCTCCATCGCCACGACGGCGACGCCGGAATACGTCTCCGGCGTCCTCTTCATCGTGATCTTCGCCTCCTCGGTAGGCGGGCTACGATGGTTCAAGGGCACCGCCACCTCGGCGATCGACAGCGGCGTGACCTTCGAGAACTTCACCCTGCCGGTGCTGACCATGGCGCTCTACGGCATGGGCTACATCGCCCGGATGACCCGCGCCTCGATGGCCGAGGTGATGACGGCGCAATACATCCGCACCGCGCGGCTGAAGGGCGTCCGGTTCCGCGACGTGGTGCTGAAGCACGCGCTCCGGAACGCGCTGATCGCGCCCTTCACGGTCATCATGCTGCAGTTCCCGTGGCTGCTGACCGGCGTCGTGATCGTCGAGACCCTCTTCAACTACAAGGGCTTCGGCTGGCTGCTGGTGCAGGCGGCGGGGAACAACGACATCGACCTCCTGCTCGGCTGCTCGGTCGTGGCGGTCTTCGTCGTGCTGGTGACGCAGCTGATCTCGGACATCGGCTACGTCTATCTCAACCCGCGCATCCGCGTCCGCTGAGGGGAAAGATCATGGAACCTCTCGGCTGGGGCGCGATCATCGGGCGGATGTTCGTCCAGTTCATCCCCGTCTGGATCGCGCTGGCGCTCGTCTTCCTCGTCTCGATCCGGTTCAAGAAGCGGCTCGGCCTCTATGGCAAGCTGATGAACTCGCCGGTCGGCATGATCGGGCTGGCGCTGGTGCTCTTCTGGGTCTTCACCGCGCTCTTCGCCGACTGGGTGGCGACCTTCGCGCCGCTCGACCAGGTGGCGCAGCTGAAGAACAAGGCCCCGGGCCTGCCGCACCCGGAGATCGAGGGGGCCTATTACCTCCTCGGCGGCGACAATCTCGGGCGGGACGTGTTCTCGCGGATGGTCTACGGCTCGCAATCGGTGCTTTCGATCGCGCCGCTCGCCACCCTCTTCGCCTTCATGGTGGGGGTGACGCTCGGGCTGCCGGCCGGCTATCTCGGCGGGCGGATGGATGCGGGGCTCTCCTTCCTCGCCAACCTCGTCCTCGCCTTCCCGGTGATCCTGCTCTTCTACCTCCTCGTCACGCCGGAGATGCGTGAAACGGGGATTCCGCAGGTCATGGCCGGGGTGCTATTCCTCTTCCCGATCATCTTCTTCTGGGTGTTCTTCTATAGCCGCTACGAGACGCGGCCGGAGCTGATGTGGCCGCTCCTCGCCGGGACGGTGGTGTTCGGCGGCTGGGCCTATTCCGGGCTCGCCTTCAACGCCGACCCGACCGGCGTCTTCGCAATGGACGCGAACCTTCTCAACGTCTTCGTCTCGGTCGTGTTCGTGAATTCGCCGGGCGTCTTCCGTATCGTCCGCGGCCTCGCCATGGACATCAAGACGCGGGACTATGTGGCGGCGGCCCAGACCCGCGGCGAGGGCCCGTTCTACATCATGCTCTGGGAGATCCTGCCGAACGCCCGCGGGCCGCTGATCGTCGATTTCTGCCTTCGCATCGGCTACACGACGATCCTGCTCGGCACGCTCGGCTTCTTCGGCCTCGGGGTCAGCCCGGAGAGCCCGGACTGGGGCTCCACCATCAACGAGGGGCGGAAGCTCCTCTCGATCTATCCGCACCCCGCGCTGCCGCCGGCCCTGGCGTTGATGAGCCTCGTTCTCGGGCTCAACTTCCTCGCCGACGGGCTCCGCGAACAGTCGCTCAAGGACTAGGAGGCGCGCATGTCGGAGAGCTACGACGGCCCGATCCTGGAGATCGAAAACCTCCACATCTCCTTCTTCACCCAGGGGGGCGAGATCCCCGCGGTGATGGACTTCTCCTGCACCGTGATGCCGGGCGAGGCGATGGGCCTTGTCGGCGAGTCGGGCTGCGGCAAGTCCACCGTCGCGCTCGGCGTGATGCAGGACCTCGGCAAGAACGGCCGCATCGTCGGCGGCGCGATCAAGTTCAAGGGGCGGGACCTCGCGAGCTATTCCGAGGAGGAGCTGCGGCAGATCCGCGGCTCCGAGATCGCGATGATCTACCAGGAGCCGATGGCCTCGCTGAACCCGGCGATGAAGATCGGCAGGCAGCTCATGGAAGTTCCGATGATCCATCGGGGCATGGGCAAGCAGGAGGCCTACGAGCGCGCGCTGGAGATGGTGACGGCGGTCAAGCTGCCGGACCCGGCGCGGATCCTGAACTCCTATCCGCACCAGCTTTCCGGCGGCCAGCAGCAGCGCATCGTCATCGCCATGGCGCTGATGGCGAAACCCTCGCTCCTGATCCTTGACGAGCCGACCACCGCGCTCGACGTGACGGTCGAGGCCGCCATCGTCGACCTGGTGAAGGAGCTCGGCGAGACCTACGGCGCCTCGATGCTCTTCATCAGCCACAATCTCGGGCTGGTGCTGGAGGTCTGCGACCGGCTCTGCGTGATGTATTCGGGCGAGGCGGTGGAGACCGGCTCGATCCGGCAGGTCTTCGACAAGATGCGGCACCCCTACACGCAGGGCCTCTTCCGCTCGATCCCGCTGCCGGGGGCCGACAAGCGCGCCCGCCCGCTCGTCTCCATTCCCGGCAACTTCCCGCTGCCGAACGAGCGGCCGCCGGGCTGCAATTTCGGGCCGCGCTGCGCCTATTTCGAGACGGGCCGCTGCGACGCGAAGGACGTGCCGATGGCCGAAGTGCCGGGGGACGACCGGCACGGCACGCGCTGCTTCCGCTGGAACGAGATCGACTGGGCCGCGCCGCCGGCCGCGCAGGAAAGCGTCGCCGCCGCGGAGCCGGGCGACGTGGTGCTGAAGGTGGACGACCTCCAGAAATACTACGAGGTCAGCCGCTCCGCCTTCCGGGGCGGGACGACCCGCGTCGTCAAGGCGAACGAGACGCTCTCCTTCGAGGCGCGGGAGGCGGAGACGCTGGCCATCGTCGGCGAGTCGGGTTGCGGCAAGTCCACCCTCGCCAAGGTGCTGATGGGGCTCGAGACGGCGACGGGCGGCGAGGTGAAACTCGCCAACTTCGACATCTCCGAGGTCGAGATCGAAAAGCGGGACACCGAGACGGTCGCGGCCATCCAGATGGTCTTCCAGAACCCGTTCGACACGCTGAACCCGTCCCACACGATCGGCGCGCAGATCATGCGCGTTCTGGAGAAATTCAAGGTGGGCAAGACCCAGGCCGAGCGGGAGGAGCGGATGCTCCAGCTTCTCGACCTGGTGAAGCTCCCCCGCGCCTTCGCCAAGCGGATGCCGCGGCAGCTTTCGGGCGGCCAGAAGCAGCGCATCGGCATCGCCCGCGCCTTCGCCGGCGACGCCAAGGTGGTGGTGGCGGACGAGCCGGTCTCGGCGCTCGACGTCTCTGTCCAGGCCGCCGTCACCCAGCTCCTGATGGAGATCCAGCGCGAGCGGCGGACGACGATGCTCTTCATCAGCCACGATCTTTCCATCGTGCGATATCTCTCCGACCGCGTGATGGTGATGTATCTCGGCCATGTGGTGGAGATCGGCTCGACCGAGCAGGTCTTCGCCCCGCCCTATCACCCCTATACCGAAGCGCTCCTCTCCGCGGTGCCGATCGCCGACACCAAGGTGAAGAAGCGGCACATCGTGCTCGAAGGGGACATCCCCTCGGCGATGAACCCGCCGCCGGGCTGCCCGTTCCAGACCCGATGCCCGAGGAAGGCCTCGGTGCCGGGCGGGCTCTGCGAGCGCGAGGTGCCGCCGATGGTGACGCTGGCCGAAGGGCACCGCATCAAGTGCCACCTGCCGGCCGAGGTGCTGGAGGCGATGGAGCCGGTGATCCAGATCGAGGCGACGGCGGCGGAGTGAGCCGGCGCGGCGCGGCGTTGCGCCGCCGCCCTCCGGTGCTAGAGTTTCATCAACGCCGCGAAAGACGCGGGAACAACAGGGAGCATCGGGTGATGCGCGGGATCATCTTCGCGGCCGCGGCCGCTTTCGTCGCCGGAACCGTCGGGGCCGCCCAGGCGGCGGAGCCGGAAAGTTGCGGCGAGGTCACCTTCTCCGATGTCGGCTGGACCGACATCACCGCGACCACGGCGCTCACCACCACCGTGCTGAAGGCGCTCGGCTACGAGACCGACGTGAAGGTGCTTTCGGTGCCGGTCACCTACGCCTCGCTGGCGAGCGGGGATGTGGATGTGTTCCTCGGCAACTGGATGCCGACCATGGAGGCGGACATCGCCCCCTATCGCGACGCCGGCACGGTGGAGACGGTGCGGACCAACCTCGAAGGCGCGAAATACACGCTCGCCGTCTCCCAGTCGCTCGCAGACAAGGGGCTGAAGGACTTCGCCGACATCGCGAAGTTCAAGGACGAGCTCGACGGCAAGATCTACGGCATCGAGCCCGGCAATGACGGCAACCGGCTGATCCTCGACATGATCGAGGCGGACGCGTTCGGGCTGAAGGGCTTCGAGCTGGTCGAAAGCTCGGAACAGGGGATGCTGGCGCAGGCCAAGCGCGCCGAGAGCCGCGGCGAGGCGGTGGTCTTCCTCGGTTGGGAGCCGCATCCGATGAACGCCAACCTGAAGATGGCCTATCTCACCGGCGGCGACGATTTCTTCGGCCCGAATCTCGGTGGCGCCACGGTGCTCACCAATGTCCGCAAGGGCTATGTCGCGGAATGCCCGAACGTGGGCAAACTGCTCGAGAACCTCGAGTTTTCCCTCGCCATGGAGAATGAGGTGATGGGCAAGATCCTCGATGAAGGCGAGGACCCGGAGAAGGCCGCCGCCGCCTGGCTGAAGGCGAACCCCGCGGCGCTCGACGACTGGCTCGCCGGCGTGACCACCAAGGATGGCGGCGACGGCATGGCCGCCGTGAAGGGCGCGCTCGGCCTCTGACCGGCCCTTGGGGGGAGGGGCCGATGATCGACTGGCTGGAAGAACACAAGCTGCCGATCGGCCCCTGGGCCAAGGCGGGGGTGGACTGGCTGACGCTCCATGGCCGCTGGTTCTTCGACGGGCTGTCGGCGGCGATCGAGGCCTTCATCGAGGCGGTGCTCTGGGTGCTCCAAACGCCCCACCCGCTGATCGTGATCGCGCTTGTCGCGCTTCTGGCGTGGCGGGTCCGGCGCTCCATCGGTTTCGCCGTCTTCGCAGCGGCCGGCCTCCTCCTCATCGTCAACCAGGGCTACTGGGAGGAGACGACCGAGACGCTGGCGCTCGTCCTCTCCGCCACTGCGGTCTCGATGGCGGTGGGGGTGCCGCTCGGCGTCGCCGCGGCGCGGCGGCGCTGGCTCTGGGTGGCGATGCGCCCGGTGCTCGACCTGATGCAGACGATCCCGACCTTCGTCTATCTCATCCCCGCGCTCATCCTCTTCGGCCTCGGCATGGTGCCGGGGTTGATCGCGACGGTGATCTTCGCCATCCCGGCGCCGATCCGGCTCACCTATCTCGGCGTCACCTCGACGCCGCGCGCGCTGGTCGAGGCCGGCGAGGCCTTCGGCGCGACGCGCTGGCAGCTTCTGACCAAGGTGGAGCTGCCCTGGGCGCTGCCGCAGATCATGGCCGGGCTGACCCAGTGCATCATGCTCTCGCTCTCGATGGTGGTGATCGCGGCGCTGGTCGGCGCGGACGGGCTCGGCGTGCCGACGCTCCGCGCGCTCAACTCCGTGAACGTGGCGCGGGGCTTCGAGGTGGGCGTCGCGATCGTCCTTGTCGCCATCATCCTCGACCGCCTCTTCCCGAGCCCGGAGGACCGGAAGTGAGCGGCCCCGCGGTCGAGTTCGACAACGTCTCCATCGTCTTCGGCGAGGCGCCGGGCGAGGCGCTGCCGCTGATGGACAAGGGCCTCTCCCGCTCCGAGATCCAGGAGCGGACGGGGCAGATCCTCGGCGTCCACGACTGCTCGCTCTCGGTCGCGCCGGGGGAGATCGTCGTGCTGATGGGGCTTTCGGGGTCCGGCAAGTCGACGCTGATCCGCGCGGTGAACGGGCTCAACCCGGTGGTGCGGGGGGCGATGTACGTCTCCGACGGGGAGAGCCGCGTCGAGGTCTCGACCGCGGACCCCGCCACGCTCCGCCGCATCCGCATGGAGCGGGTGGCGATGGTGTTCCAGCAGTTCGGCCTGCTGCCCTGGCGGACGGTGATGGAGAATGTCTGCCTCGGGCTCGAGCTTCGCGGCATGGCGCCCGCCGCCCGGCGCGAGGCGGCGCGGGCGCAGCTCGAGCTTGTCGGCCTCGGCGAATGGGCGGAGCGGCGGGTGCAGCAGCTTTCGGGCGGGATGCAGCAGCGCGTCGGCCTCGCCCGCGCCTTCGCCACCGAGGCGCCGATCCTCCTGATGGACGAGCCCTTCTCGGCGCTCGACCCGCTGATCCGCGCCAAGCTCCAGGACGAGCTCTTGGATTTCCAGGCCCGGCTCGGCCGCACCATCCTCTTCGTCAGCCACGATCTCGACGAGGCGATGAAGCTCGGCGGGCGGATCGCCATCATGGAGGGCGGGCGCATCGTGCAGCTCGGCACGCCGCAGGAGATCGTGCTCTCCCCGGCCACCGACTACGTGGCCGAGTTCGTCGCCCACATGAACCCGCTCAACGTGCTTCGCGCGCGGGAGATCATGGAGCCCGGCGCGGCCCCCGCCGATGCGCGGGAGGCGCCGCCGGACCTGCCGGTACGGCA
>CALFYQ010000310.1 GCA_937952085.1 uncultured Paracoccaceae bacterium
GACCGACCACGGGTCCCATTCCGGCGCCTCGACCAGCGCGCCTTCGAGGAGGAGAAGGCCCGAGGCGAGCCGGCGCGCCGCGGCGCCGTCGCCGGTCCAGAGCGGCTCCGGCGAGGTGACGACGGCGCGCGGGGCGCGGCCGAAGCCGGCGAGGAAGGCGTGCAGGCGGTCGCCCGCGCCAACAGGGGGCGCCGCGCCGCCGCGCGAGGCTTTTTCCGTCATCTGTCCGCTCGATCCGCCGTGTGCCCGGCTTTGGCCGAATCCTACGCCCGGCGCGGCCTTCTGTCACGCGCGGCGAGGCGGCGGCGGGCGGTTTCGGGCGGGAAAATCGGGCTCAGGCGGCGGCGGGTTCGGTCCCGACCGCCGCGGCGACGGAGGCGAAGCCCCGGCGGCGGAGGCGCTCGGCGAGGCCGGCGGCGATCCGGGCGCCGAGGCCGGGCCCCCCGAACACCATCGCGGTGTAGAGCTGCACCGCCGAGGCCCCTGCGCGGATCCGGGCGAAGGCGTCCTCCGCCGTCTCGATTCCGCCGACGCCGACGAGGGGGACGGCGCCGCCCGTCTCCAGCCGGAGCCGGCGGAGCGCGCGGAGCGACATCGCCTTCAGCGGCGCGCCGGAGAGGCCGCCGGTCTCCCCCGCATGGGCGGAGCGGAGCCCGTCGCGGCTGATCGTGGTGTTGGTGGCGACGATGCCATCGAGCCCCGCCTCCATCGCCGCGGCGGCGACGGCGGCGATCTCGGCGTCGGTCAGGTCCGGCGCGATCTTGAGGAGGAGGGCGAAGCGCGGCGCGCCGAGCGCCTCCCGCGCCTCCCCGGCGCGGGCGAGAAGGGCGCGGAGCGCCTCCGGCCCCTGAAGATCCCGCAGCTTTTCGGTGTTGGGCGAGGAGACGTTCAGCGTCATCGCGCCGACGAGGCCGTGGAGGCCCTTCATCCCCGTGACGTAATCCGCCGCCCGGTCCTCGCTCGTCTTGTTCGCGCCGAGATTGGCCCAGAGGCGGGCGCGGTCCCCGCGAAAGGCGCGGAGCCGGCCGGCGACCACGTCCAGCCCCTCGGAATTGAAGCCGAAGCGGTTGATCGCGGCGCGGTCTTCGGTGAGCCGGAAGAGCCGCGGGCGCGGGTTGCCGGGCTGCGGCTTCGGCGTGACGGCGCCGATCTCGACGAAGCCGAAGCCGGCGCGGAGCGTCTCCGCCGGCGCCTCCGCCCCCTTGTCGAAGCCGGCGGCGACGCCGACCGGCGAAGGCAGCTTCAGGCCGAAGACCTCGGTGGCGAGGATCGGGTCCGGCGCCGGCGCCTTCGGGCCGAGGCCGAGCGCCAGCGCGCGGATCGCCAGCCGGTGCGCCTGCTCCGGGTCGAGCGCGTGGAGCGCGCGGAGGGCGAGACGGTCGAGGCTCACGGCAGCGGCGGGAAACGGTGCGCGCCGTCCGCGCCGAGCGGCAGCGGCCAGACCCAGGCGACGGCGGCGCGGCGGAGCGGCGCGTAAAGATGCGGAAAGAGCGCGCCGCCGCGCGACGGCTCCCAGCGGAGCGCGGCGCCGAGCGCATCGGCCTCGATCGCGGCGAGGACGAGGCCCGCGCGGCCGGCGAAGTGCTTCGCCGCCGTCTCGGCGACCTGCTCCGCGGTGGAGAAATGGATGAACCCGTCGGCGAGATCGACCGGCGCGCCGGCGGTTTCGCCGTCCCGCGCGAGCGCGTCCCATTCCTCCGCGGCGAAGATCTTGTAGATGAGCATGAGGCTCCATCGGGCGCGGGCGCGCCAAGGTCAAGGAGCGAGAACGGGGAGGACGGCATGGTCGGTCGGATCGTGGTGGCGGGATGCGGGCGGATGGGGCTGCCGATGCTCCGGGCGCTCCGGGCGGCGGGGTTCGACGCGGCGGGATACGACGTGAAGCCGGCCGAGGCGCTCGGCGCGCGGCCGCAGGAGATGATCGACGCCGCCGCGATGCGGGCCGAGGCCGAGATCCTCATCTCCGTCGTGCGGGACGCGGCGGAGACGGAGGCGCTGCTCTTCTCCGCCGAGGCCGCGCTATCCGGCCCGCGGCTCCGCACGCTGATCGTCTCCTCCACCCTCTCGCCGCGGCTCCTGCCGGGGATCGCGGCGCGGGCGCCGGCCGGGCTCGAACTGGTGGACGCGCCGATGTCGGGCGCGCAGGTCTCGGCGGTGGAGCGGCGGCTCTCGTTCATGCTCGGCGGCGGGGCCGACGCGCTGGACCGGCTGGAGCCGCTGTTCCGCGCGATGGGGACGAAGCTCCACCGCGTCGGCGGCTTCGGCGCGGGCATGGCGGCGAAGGTGCTGAACAACTACGTCGCCGCGACCTCGGTCGCCTCGGTGCGGCAGGCGCTCGACTGGGCGCCCGAGATGGGCGTCTCGCGGGAGGACCTTCTCGCGGTGATGTCCGACAGTTCCGGCCAGACCTGGTTCGGCACGAACTTCGACCGGATCGAGTTCGCCAGGCACGGCTGGTCCGCCGACAACACCATCGCGATCCTGATGAAGGACGTGGAGGCCGCGCTCGACGGCGCCGGCGCGCCGGAGGACCCGCTCGGCCGCGCCGCCATCGGCAAGATCGGCCGGTTTAAGCCCTATGTTTGAAACGAATTTCGCGCGCTTCTCGCATGAGCGCGGGCTCGGAATCGGGTAGAGACGGAGCGTGAACGCTTTTCTTGTGGGAGCATGACATGCCCTACGAAACCCTCGCCGAAGCCACGCTGCGGCTCCTCTTCGAGACGCCGGCCGGCCTCGCCGTCCTGATCGCGCTCGGGTTCGGCGCGGCCCGCTACCTGCCGGCGCTTCGGCCGCCGCGCTTCTTCGCGCCGCGCGACGCTTGGATCACGACGCGCCGCCGGGAGGAGTGAGGGCAGGCCGCCGGCTCAGGCGAGCAGCGCGCGAAGATCGCCCGCGGGGTCGGCGACGGCCTCGGGCGCGGGGCTCTTCCCGGCCTCGATCAGCCGCTTGCCGACCATGTAGGCGCGCGGATCGTTCATCGCGTCCACCGCGAGAAGACGCGGCCCCGCATAGTACCAGACCGAATTCGCCGCGCCGGCGCCGGGGCGGCGCACCGTCCGGTCATAGCCGAGGTTGAGCCCGGCGATCTGCAACTTCACGTCGTACTGGTCCGACCAGAACCAGGGCACCGGATCGTAGGCCGCGCCCTGGCCGAGCATCGTCGCCGCCGCCGCCTCCGCCTGGTCGATGGCGTTCTGGACGCTCTCGAGCCGGATCGTCCGGCCCCGCCAGGGGAAGAGCGCGCAGTCGCCGGCGGCGTGGATCGCCGGGTCCGCGGTGCGGCAGAACTCGTCCACCTCGATCCCGTTCGCGGCGGGAAGGCCGGCGGCGGCGGCGATCTCGGCGTTCGGCAGGATGCCGATGCCGACGATGACGAAATCGACGTCGAGCGACGCGCCGTCCGCCAGCACGGCGCGGGCGACCCGGCCCTCGCCTTCGAGCCGGGCGAGGCCGACGCCCTCGCGCAGGTCGACGCCGCGGCCGCGGTGGAGATCGCGGAAATAGTCGGAGGTTTCGGGCGCCGCGACGCGCTGGAGGATGCGCGGCGCCGCCTCGATCAGCGTCACCTCGAGGCCCTTCGCGGCGGCGACGGCGGCGGCTTCTAGGCCGATATAGCCGCCGCCGACGATGAGGACGCTGGCGCCGGGGCGGAATTCCGGGGCCATCCGGTCCACATCGGCGAGGCTCCGCACCGGGTAGACGCCGCCGAGCCCGCCGCCGATCGCATCCGGCAGGAGCCGCGGGCGGGAGCCGGTGGTGAGCGCCAGCGCGTCGTAGGAAAGGCGCCGCCCGTCGGCGAGGGCGACGGATCGCGCCGCGCGGTCGATGGCGACGGCCTCCGCGCCGAGAACGAGGTCGATTCCCTGCTCGGCGTAGAACTCCGGCGGGCGGAGCCAGAGCCGCTCCGGCCCGATCTCTCCGAGGAGGTACTTCTTCGAGAGCGGCGGTCGCTGATAGGGTGGCGCGGCCTCCTCGCCGACCAGCGTGACCGGGCCGGCATGGCCGAGCGCGCGGAGCTTCGCGGCGAGCGCGGCGCCGGCCTGGCCGGCCCCGAGGATCAGGATGCGTTCGGGCATGGCTTCCTCTCAGAACGCCGCGTCTTCAGGAACGACGTCCGGCCCCCGGCCGACCGGCGTGGTGCGGAACCGCGGCGCGGCGATCTCTCCGAAGCGCGCGGCGGCGTGGGGCCGCGCCGGAAATTCGTCGACCTTCGCGCGGCGCCGGGGGACCGCCCGCCCAGGCAGGCGGGCGACCTCCGGGTCCGCCATCAGGCGGGAGAATGCGGCGCGCGTCGCCGCGGCGGAGCGGCGGATCGAGCGGGCCTCGACGGCGTTGCGGTTCATGCGGAACCAGTAGGCGAGGCCCCGGTCCCGGTCCACATGGTTCATGCGGCCGCGGGCCCGCTTCGCGAAAAGGCCCTCGGGGGGGCGGACGGCGCAAGGGGTAAGCCGGGCGCGGCCGGCGCCGGCGATGCGCGGCGTCGCCCGCCAGCCCTTGCGGAGATCGCCGGGCGACGTCCAGCCTGCGGCCGCTCGTCGCCCGCCCTGGCGGCGACGAGGCCGCGCGGGGCGCGCCGCGCCTTCCGGGGGTCCGGCGGCCATGCTAAGCGCGCCCCATGCGAGGGACCGGGGCGGAAGCGGTTTGGGAGCGGCGGCGTGCGCGGTGAGCGCGGGCGCGCCTTCGCCGCGGCGCTCTGGCTCATGGCGCTGGCGCTCGCCGGGCTGGCCGGCTGGGCCGGCGCCGGGCTGATCGAGGCGACGGGCCGGGCCTCGGCGAAGGCGGCGGTCGCCGAATGGCGCGGCTGGGCGCGGATCGAGGCCGACGGGCTGCGCCGCGCGCTCGCCGGCGAGGCGCCCTCGGAGACGGACCTGGCGGCGGCCTCCGCGGCGTTGGCGGCGGCGCCCGCGCCGGTTCCTTTCCTCGCCGCGGCGACGGAGCGGCGCGCCCGCGTCGCGGCCCCTCCGCCCGCGGCGGCGGTGGAGGCGCGGTTGGCGCTCCTGCGGGACAGGACCGGGCTCGTCCTCGCCGGGCGCGCGCCTTCGGAGGCGGCGCTCGCCGCCTTCGCGGCGCGGGTGGCGGCGCGGGCGCCGGGCCTCTCCTTCGAGGATCTGGCGCGGGCGGATGCGGCGGCGGCCGATCTCGAGCCGGCCTTCGACGCCGCGGCGGAGATCGCGGCCCTTCTCGCGCACGGATCGGTGGAGATCGGGCCGGGCCGGCTCGCGGTGGCCGGGCTGGCGGCGGGCGCGGACGAGATTTCGCGGATCGAGGCGGCGATGGGCCGCGCCGAGGCGGCCGGGTTCGCCGTGGAGGCCGATCTCGCCTCGCCGCCGGCGCCGGCGCCGGTTTTCCGCCTCCAGGTCGAGACCGGGCCGGGCGGGCGCGGGCTGATCGCCTGCTGGGCGGCGGACGAAGCCTCGGCGGCCGCGCTCTCCGCCCGGCTCGCGGCGCTCGGGCCGGGCGAGGACGGCGGCTGCGCCGCGGCGGATGGCGCGCCCGAGGGCTGGGCCGCGGCGACGGCGGCGGCGACGGATGCGCTGATGGCGTTGCCGGCTGCGGAGTTGAGCCTCGTCGGCAAGCGGCTCCGGCTCGCCGCCCGGCCGCCGACCCGCCGGCGCGCGCTCGAAGCCGCCGCCAAGGGTCTCCGCGCGGCTCTGCCTTCGGGCTACGCGCTCGCCGCCCTAGCCGGCGCGGCGACCGAGGCGGAGGCGCCGCCGACGGCCGACGCGGCGCCGCCCGGCGAGGCCGCCGCCGCGCCGCCGCTCGTCATCGCGCGCCAGGATGGGGCGCTGGTGCTTTCGGGCGGGGCGCCCGACCCGCTGATCGGCGATGCGCTGATCGCCTATCTCCGCGCTTTCGCGCCGGAACTCGACACCCGCGCCAGCTTCAGCTTCGGCGGCGAGTTCGATCCGGAATGGCGGGCCGCGGCGATGGCGGCCGCCGCCGCGACGGCGCGGCTCCAGAGCGGCGAGGCCGTGCTCGGGGCGCGGCAGGCGCGGCTCGAAGGCGCCGTCGCCGATCCGCGGGAGATCGCCGAAATCCACCGGGACTTCGCCGGCGGCGTCGGGCCGGCGCGCGCCGCTTCGACGCGGCTTCGCGTCTCGCCCTGGCGTCTCGCGGCGGCGGAGCCCCTGCCGCCGGCCCGCTGCGCCGATGCTCTGGCGCAGGTCGAGCGGGCGGCGCCGCTCCGCTTTCCGCCGGGAGAAACGGCGCTGCCGCCCGAAAGCGGGACGACGATCTCCCGGCTCGTCCTCGTTCTCGGGCGCT
>CALFYQ010000311.1 GCA_937952085.1 uncultured Paracoccaceae bacterium
CGAGGAAATGCGCGATGCCGGACTTGCCGGGCGCCTCGTCCGCCGCGCCGATTCGGTACCAGACCATGTGGGTCACGACCGGGGCGCGATGATCCTCGATCACCACAGCCTGCATACCGTTCGGCAGCGTGAAGGTGGTGGTCTTCGCGTCCGCGAGCGCGGGGGGCAGGGCGGCGATCAGCGCGGCGGCGAGAAAGGCGAAGGGTCTCATGCTCGGCTCCGTACGGCGGCGAAGGGCGTCGTCACGCAACCGGACCTAGGCCGCGCCGCAGGCTGCGCGCATCAAAAGCCCGTGAGGGCCCTGTCTCACTGACGCTTGTAGATCGACCCGGCGAGATCCTGGCGGCGCTTTTCCTTCTCGACGTCCTCGTCCGTGAAGGGCGGGGCCGCCGGCGTCGGCAGGCCCTGGAGACGGAGCCGCTCGTTCTCCTCCACGCCGACGACATAGGCGTCGTTCTCGCCGAGATTGGAGGGGATCGGCATGCCGAAGACGGAGGTGAGGCCGAAGCGGCGGTCGTTCCGCGGCTCTTCCTCGGCGTCGAGCGCGGCGCGTATGGCGCTGTTGTCGCCGCTCGCGCCGGCGGCGCCGAGCAGCGCCGCCTCGCCGGCGCCGGGCGTCGCGGGGCCTTCGACAGGAGCCGGCGTCCTGAACAGCGTCTCGTGCGCCTCGACGAACGGGTTCGGCATCAGCCGGCTCGGCGCGCCCGGCTGCGGCCGGGGCAGGGCCGACAGGTCCTGCGGCACCTCGATCGGCGCGCGGGCGATGATCAGGAACTCGTCCGGCGCCGGCGTGATGACGCCGATCTGCTCGCCGATCGAGGAACCCCGCTCGGAGTTGATCGTGCAGGCCGAGGCGAGGGCCGCCGAGGCGGCGAGAAAGGTCAGGGCGCGGGGCCGCATCGGCCGGCTCCTCCGGGTTTCGGTCGGCGCGCATAATGCCCCGCCCGCCCGGCCGCCGCAATGCGGCCTCATCGCCCGGCCTTCCGCTCGCCGCCGAAGAGGATCATCGCCGCCGCCCCGGCGAAGATGGCGATGTCGGCCACGTTGAAGACGTAGGGGTTGTCGATCCCGCAGCAGGACATGTTGAGGAAATCCGCCACCGCGCCGAAGCGGAGCCGGTCGAGCGCGTTGCCGAGCGCGCCGCCGATCACGAGCCCGGCGCCGGCGCGGAACCGGAACCCGCCCTTGCCGCGCGCCCACCAGAGGAGCGCGGCGGAGACGACGACCGCCACGGCGATCAACGCCCAGCGCGCGAGTTCCCGGTCGGAGGAGAGGACGCCGAAATTCACCCCCTGGTTCCAGGCCATCACGAAGGTCAGGAACGGCGGGGCCACGGGAATCCGCCCGGCCTCCATCAGCCCGAGGCCGAAGAGGACGGCGTGCTTCGTCGCCTGATCGAGCGCGAAGACGAGAAGGGCGACGGCGAGGATCGCGCGCATCACGCGCGCCCGCCGCCGCAGGGGGCGAGGCTCATTCGGCGGCCGGGGCGATCTTGTCCTGCGTCCTGGTGTCGAAATCGGCCGCGTCGTGCCGCTCGTGAAGCTGGAGCGAGGGCTCGCCGAAGGCGCGGTTCACCATCCGGCCGCGGAGCACCGCGGGCCGCTTGTCGAGCATCCGCGCCCAGCGGACTACGTTTGTGTAGCTCTCGACGTCGAGGAACTCCCCCGCCGAATAGAGCCGGCCGAGCGTCAGCTGCCCGTACCAGGGCCAGACCGCCATGTCGGCGATGGTGTAGTCGGCGCCGGCGAGGAATTCGTGCCTGGCCAGCTGCTTGTCGAGCACGTCGAGCTGGCGCTTCGTCTCCATCGCGAAGCGGTCGATCGGGTATTGCCACTTCTCGGGCGCATAGGCGTAGAAATGCCCGAAGCCGCCGCCGAGATACGGCGCGGAGCCCATCTGCCAGAAGAGCCAGTTGAAGCATTCCGTCCGCTTCGGCCCGGAGGCCGGCAGGAAGGCGCCGAACTTCTCGGCGAGATGGACGAGGATCGAGCCGGATTCGAAGACGCGCACCGGCTCGGGGCCGCTCCGGTCCACCAGCGCCGGGATCTTCGAGTTCGGATTGATCTCGACGAAGCCGGAGCCGAACTGCTCCCCGTCGCCGATCCGCACGATCCAGGCGTCGTATTCGGCGCCCGCATGGCCGGCGGCCAGAAGCTCCTCGAACATCACCGTCACCTTCACGCCGTTGGGCGTGGCCAGCGAATAGAGCTGGAACGGGTGCTTGCCGACCGGCAGCGCCTTCTCGTGCGTCGCGCCGGAGATCGGCCGGTTGATGCTGGCGAACTGGCCGCCGCTTGCGGCTTCCCATTTCCAGACCTTGGGCGGGGTATAGGGCGGCTCGTCGTGCATCTCTCTCTCCTCAGGGGGCGCCGGATCCGCCCTTACTTATTCTGATGCGCGGCCGCCGCAACGCCGCGCTCCTCGGCGAGGATCGCCGCGAGCCCTTCGCGATAGGTCGGCCAGCGGAGCCGGACGCCCAGCCTTTCCTTCATCCGCCGGTTCGAGACCCGCTTCGATTCCGCGTAGAAGCTGCGCGCCATGGGGGAAAGCTCCGCCTCCTCGAAGCCGACAATCGGTGGCTCCGGCATGCCGAGAAGGGCTGCCGCATGGCCGATCACATCTTCCGGCGGGGCCGGTTCGTCGTCGCAGAGATTGTAGACGCCGCCGGGCTCCGGCCGTGCGATCGAGGCGCGGAGCGCGGCGGCGATGTCGTCCCGGTGGATGCGGGAGAAGACCTGCCCCTCCTTCACGATCCGCCGCGCCTCGCCCCGGCGCACCTTCTCGAACGGGCCGCGGCCCGGCCCGTAGATGCCGGCGAGGCGGAAGATCTGGAGCGGCAGGCCGGTCGCCCGCCAGTCCGCCTCGGCGGCGGCGCGCATCCGGCCGCGCGCCGTCGCCGGGGTCAGCGGCGTCGTCTCGTCCACCCAGCCGCCCTGGTGGTCGCCATAGACCCCGGTGGTGGAAAGGTAGCCGACCCATTCGAGCGGCGGCGCCTTCAGCCCCGGCCCGAGGGCGCGGAGCGTCGGGTCCCCCGCCTCGTCGGGCGCGGCGGAGACGAGAAGATGGGTGGCCGCGTCGAGGATCTCCGGCCCCGGCGGCCAGGGCGCGGGCTCGGCGCCGGCCGCGCGTATCCGCGCCGCGCCGTCTTCGTTCCGGTGCGTGCCGATCACCCGCCAGCCCTCTTCGAGAAGGAGCCGCGCGAGCGCCTCGGCCGAATAGCCGAAGCCGGCGCAAAGGAGGACAGGCATTCAATCCGCTCCGCAACGGGTGTAGGACCGGGGCGATGATAGCGGCGTGAGCCCCCGATGCGAGCCCCGATCCTCCTTCTTCTTTTCGCCCTCGCGCCCGGCGCCGCCGGCGCGGTGACGGGCTACGCCGACTGCGCCGCGCTGGTGGAGCGCGACGCCGAGCGCGCGCGGAACGAGGCCGTCGCCTGGTATTCCGCCACCGGATCCCTCGCCGCACTGCATTGCGAGGCGCTGGCCCTCGCCCGGCAGGGCGCCTATCGGCTCGCCGCCGAAAAGCTGGAGGCGATCGCCCGCTCGCCGGAACTCGACCCCGAACAGCAGGCCGAGGTGCTGACCCAGGCCGCCGCGCTCCGTCGCGATTTCGGCGACCTCGAGGGCGCGACGGAGACGCTCGGCCGCGCCGTCGCCGCCGCGAAAGGCGGGCCGGGCGCCGCGACGCCGCTCATCGAGCGGGCCGCGCTCCACGCCGCCGGCGGCGACTTCGCCGCGGCGAAGGACGATCTCGACGGCGCGCTGCGGCTCCGGCCGAAGGATGCGGAGGCGCTGGCGCTCCGCGCGGCGACGGAGCGGCGGCTCGGCGATCTTCTCGCGGCGCGGCGGGATGCGGAGGCGGCGGTGGCCGCCGACCCGGCCCGCGCCCGCGGCCGGCTGGAGCTTGGCCTCGCCCGGGCCGGGCTCGGCGACCCGGAAGGCGCGCGCGAGGCCTTCCTCGCCGCGATCTCGGCCGAGCCCGCCGCCCCCGCGGCCGCCCTCGCCCGTTCCGCTCTCCAGGATCTCGACGCGCCGGAGGGGCGGGCGGCGGCGGCCGCGCCGGACGGCCGCCCGGCCAGCCGGGTGATCCAGATGCCGGTGGAGCGCTGAGGCGCGCGCCGGCTTCCGACACCGCTTGACTCGGCGATCTCCCTCAGTAGAAGGGGCGCGCGAAATTCACCCGCCCGCCGGCGGGCGCTGACCCGTTCGGCAGGAGAGACGACATGGCGAAACCGACGACCGTGAAGATCCGGCTCAACTCGACCGCCGGCACCGGCCATTTCTACGTGACCAAAAAGAACTCCCGCACCATGACCGAGAAGATGGCGGTGCGGAAGTATGACCCGGTCGCGCGCAAGCACGTCGAGTACAAGGAAGGCAAGATCAAGTAAGGCGGCGCCTCGCTTGACGGCCGAGCCGGGCGCCTTCGGGCGCCCGTTTCATTTCCGGGACCGCGAATAACCACGCGATCTTGATGTAAATCAAAACTGATGTGGCGCGTTTCGCGTAAATTCCATTGCGGTTCGGGTTGCGCCCGGCGCGCCGGCGCCTAGCTTCCCGCAGAACCGCCGCCGAGGAGGGGCCCGCCATGCCCGATGACCTGACCCGCGAGGCCCCGCTCGTCCGCATCCCGGACCCGGTTCCGAATGGCGTCTATGCGCTCCGCGTCCTGACGGTGAAGCACTACACCGACCGGCTCTTCGCCTTCCGCACCGAGCGGCCGCAGGAATTCCGCTTCCGCTCCGGCGAGTTCGCGATGATCGGGCTCGAGATCGACGGCAAGCCGCTCTACCGCGCCTATTCCGTCGCCTCCCCTTCCTGGGACGAGGAGCTGGAATTCTTCTCGATCAAGGTCGAGGACGGGCCGCTCACCTCCGTGCTCCAGCACCTGAAGCCCGGCGACCGGATCCTGATGCGGAAGAAGGCGACCGGCACGCTGGTCAACGACGCGCTGCTGCCCGGCAAGCGGCTCTGGATGCTCTCGACCGGCACCGGAATCGCCCCGTTCGTCTCGCTGATCCGCGACCCAGAGACCTATGAGAAGTTCGAGCAGGTGATCCTCACCCATACCTGCCGGGAGGTGGCCGAGCTCGCCTATGGCCACGAGATCGTCGCCGAGACCAAGGCGAACGAGCTGCTGGGCGAACTGGCGACGGCGCAGCTGATCCACGTCGCCGCCACGACGCGCGAGAGCTACGGGACGATGGGCCGGATCACCAACCGGATCGAGGACGGCTCGCTCTTCGCCGGGCTCGGCGTCGCGCCCTTCGACCCGGCGGTCGACCGGGTGATGATCTGCGGCTCGATGGACATGCTGAAGGACTGCAAGGCGCTCTGCGAGAAGGCGGGGCTCCGCGAGGGCGCCAACAGCGCGCCGGGCGAGTTCGTGGTGGAGCGCGCCTTCGTCGACTGAATGGACCGCCGCGAAACCATGGTCTAAACCTCCTCCGAGAGCCGGCCGCCCCTCGCGAAGCCGGCGAGGGGAGTCGATGGAAGAAGAGCTTCACCGCCTCGCGCTGCACGATCTCCACGCCCGGCGCGGCGCCCGCTTCGCGCCCTTTGCCGGCTATGAGATGCCGATCCAGTATCCCGCAGGCGTGATGAAGGAGCATCTCCACGTTCGCGCCGCCGCGGGGCTCTTCGACGTCTCGCATATGGGGCAGGTCATCCTCCGCCCCGCCTCCGGCAAGGCCGAGGACGCCGCCGCCGCCTTCGAGGCGCTGACGCCGGCCGCCGTGATCGGCCTGAAGGAAGGCCGGCAGCGCTATGGCCTTCTCACCTCGCCCGCCGGCGGCGTGCTGGACGACCTGATGTTCGCGAACCGGGGCGATCATCTTTTCGTCGTCGTCAACGCCGCGCGAAAGGCGCACGATTTCGCCCACATGCGGGCGCTCCTGCCCGCTTCGGTTGCGGTAGAGCCGGTGGAGGGCCGCGCGCTCCTCGCGCTGCAGGGCCCCGCCGCCGAGGCGGCGCTCGCCAGGCTCGTTCCCGGCGCGGCGGGCATGAAGTTCATGGACGTGGCGGTGCTGGGCTGGGAGGGCGTGGAGCTCTGGCTTTCCCGCTCCGGCTATACCGGCGAGGACGGATTCGAGATTTCCGTCCCCGAGGGGAAGGCCGAGGCCTTCGCCGAGGCGCTTCTGGCCATGGAGGAGGTGCTTCCCATCGGCCTCGGCGCGCGGGACAGCCTTCGCCTCGAAGCCGGGCTATGCCTCTACGGCCACGACATCGACGAGGAGACGGACCCGGTCGAGGCCGATCTCGTCTGGTCGATCCAGCCGGCCCGCCGCGCCGGCGGCGCCCGCGCCGGCGGCTTCCCCGGCGCCGAGCGAATCCTCAAGGCCATCGAGGCCGGGCCGGAGCGCCGCCGCGTCGGCCTCCGCCCGGAAGGCCGCGCGCCGATGCGGGAGGGGACGCTCCTCTTCGCCGCGGCGGACTGCGGCCAGCCCGTCGGCCGCGTCACCTCCGGCGGCTTCGGCCCGACGGTCGAGGCGCCCGTCGCCATGGGCTATCTGCCCGCGGCGCTCGCCCAGCCGGGCGCGACCGTTTTCGGCGAGGTGCGCGGCAAGCGCCTGCCCGCCATCGTCTCCCCCCTTCCGTTCCGACCCGCGACCTACAAGCGCTGACGAGGCCCAGGATGAAGTACACCGAAGATCACGAATGGCTTCTGGAGAAGGGCGGGATCGTCACCGTCGGCATCACCGCCCATGCGGCGGAGCAGCTCGGCGACGTCGTCTTCGTCGAGCTTCCCGAAGTCGGCAAGACCGTCTCCAAGGGCGACGAGGTGGTGGTGATCGAAAGCGTAAAGGCCGCCTCGGACATCCTCGCCCCGCTCGACGGCGAGATCGTCGAGGTGAACGAGGCCGTCTCCGCTGCGCCCGCCTCGGTGAACGAGGACCCGGAAGGCGCCGCCTGGTTCTTCAAGATGAAGATCGCCGACGCTTCGGCGCTTTCCGGCTTCATGGACGAGGCCGCCTACAAGGCGATGATCGGCTGACGCAATGGCATACCAGCGCACTAGCTACGACCCCTACGACTTCGCCAACCGCCGCCATATCGGGCCCTCGCCGGCCGAGATGACGGAAATGCTGGCGGCGACCGGCGCGAAGAGCCTCGACGCGCTGATCGACGAGACGATCCCCGCCTCGATCCGGCAGGATGACGCGCTGGACTGGCCGGCGCTCTCCGAGCATGACCTGCTGGCGAAGCTTCGCAAGGTCGCCAGCCGCAACCGGGTGATGACCTCGCTGATCGGCCAGGGCTATTACGGCACGGTCACGCCGCCGGCGATCCAGCGGAACATCTTCGAGAACCCGGCCTGGTATACCGCCTATACGCCCTACCAGCCGGAAATCGCGCAAGGCCGGCTCGAGGCGCTGCTGAACTTCCAGACCATGGTGGCGGACCTGACGGGCCTGCCCGTGGCCAACGCCTCCCTTCTCGACGAGGCGACCGCCGCCGCCGAGGCGATGACGATGGCGGAGCGGAGCGCGAAGTCGAAGGCCAGGGCCTTCTTTGTCGACGAGGGCTGCCACCCGCAGACCATCGCGGTGATCCGCACCCGCGCCCTGCCGCTCGAGATCGAGGTGATCGTCGGCGCGCCGGAGGCGCTTAAGCCGGCCGAGGTCTTCGGCGCGATCTTCCAGTATCCCGGCACGCTCGGCGCGCTCCGCGACTTCACGGCGGAAATCGAGGCGCTGCACGCGGCCGGCGCCGTCGCCGTCGTCGCGACGGACCTTCTCGCCCTCACCATCCTCAAGGAGCCGGGCGCGATGGGGGCGGACATCGCCATCGGCTCGGCGCAGCGCTTTGGCGTGCCGATGGGCTATGGCGGCCCGCACGCCGCCTTCATGTCCTGCAAGGACGAGCTGAAGCGTTCGATGCCGGGCCGGATAGTCGGCGTCTCCATCGATTCCGGCGGGCGGCGGGCCTACCGGCTCTCGCTCCAGACCCGCGAGCAGCACATCCGCCGCGAGAAGGCGACCTCGAACGTCTGCACCGCGCAGGCGCTTCTCGCGGTGATGGCCTCGTTCTACGCCGTCTTCCACGGGCCGACCGGTCTTCGCGCCATCGCCGAGCGGGTGCATTTCAACACCGCCCGCCTCGCCGCCGCGCTGAAGGTGGCGGGGGCCAAGGTCTCCCCCGCGGCCTTCTTCGACACGATCACGGTCGAGGTCGGCGTCGGGCAGGCCGGCATCCTCGCCGCGGCGCGGGCCGAGGGGCTGAACTTCCGCAAGGTCGGGCGCGACCGCGTCGGCATCTCGCTCGACGAGACCACGAATGACGACGTGATCGTCCGGGCGCTCCGCGCCTTCGGCGTGCTCGAACCCGCCCCGGAGGCGACCGAGCCGGGCTTCCCCGCCTCGCTGGTCCGCGAGAGCGAATATCTCGCCCATCCGGTCTTTCACATGAACCGGGCGGAATCCGAGATGATGCGCTACATGCGCCGCCTCTCGGACCGGGACCTCGCGCTCGACCGCGCGATGATCCCGCTCGGCTCCTGCACGATGAAGCTGAATGCGGCGGCGGAGATGGCGCCGCTCTCCTGGCCGGAATTCGCGTTCCTGCACCCCTTCGCGCCGGCCGACCAGGCAGAGGGCTACGCCGAGGCGGTGGCGGACCTTTCCGCCAAGCTCTGCCGCATCACCGGCTACGACGCCTTCTCGATGCAGCCGAATTCGGGCGCGCAGGGCGAATATGCCGGGCTCCTGACGATCCAGGCCTACAACCGCGCGCGGGGCGAGGGCGGGCGGAACGTCTGCCTCATCCCGATGTCGGCGCACGGCACCAACCCGGCCTCGGCGCAGATGGCCGGGATGAAGGTGGTGGTGGTGAAATCCGCCCCGAACGGCGACGTGGACGTGGAGGATTTCCGCGCCAAGGCCGCCGCGGCCGGAGCGAGCCTCGCCGCCTGCATGATCACCTATCCCTCCACCCACGGCGTCTTCGAGGAGACGGTGCGTGAGGTCTGCCGCATCACCCATGAGCATGGCGGGCAGGTCTATATCGACGGCGCG
>CALFYQ010000312.1 GCA_937952085.1 uncultured Paracoccaceae bacterium
GCCGCCGCCGCCGCCGCGGGCCTTTGCCTTCCATGTCAAGCGCGACGGCGAGCGATCCTTTTGGCGAATCCTGAACTCGCCGGGAAATTTTTACGGCGGAAGCGCGGTTTATGGCACCCTGTTCTTCGGTTCTTCGGCGGAAAGATAGCCGGCGGCGGCCAGCACATGGGTGCGAAGAACATGAGCGAACTCGTCAACCGAGACGGATTCGTTGGGCATGCCCATGCCCTCCGGTGAGCAGCCGTAGACGTAGGAGGGCACGCCCTTGATCCGCCAGTAGCGGGCGTCCGTGCCGCCGAGATTGACGATGGGCTGAGGCCGCACGCCCTGAAGGCTCTCCGCCGCGTCGGCGAGGCGGCCGACCATCTCGTGATCCGGGTCCGAGCAGGTCGGGTCCATCGTGAAGTGCTGCATGTCCTCCACGGTCACTTCCGGATAGCGCGCGGCGATGGCCTGGACGGCTTCGCGAAGCTGCGCGGCGGTGGTGCCGACCGGCATCCTTATGTCCGCCTCGAAGGTCACGTCGCCCGGCGTCATGTTGACCTTTACGCCGCCGGAAATGACGCCGATGTTGAGGGTCACGCGGCGGAGCACCGCCGGCGCGCCCTTGCCGAGCGCCCGCTCGATCGCCGCCTCCACCTCCGGCGCGGAGAGGACCCGGGCGACGCTCTCGGGCATCTCGACCGGGATCTCTTCCAGCGCCTCGAGATCCAGCATCAGCCGGGCGGCGATGCGCGTGGCGCTCTTCGAAAGATGCGGATAGGCGCCGTGTCCGCCCGGCGTGCGGACCCGGAAACGGAACCAGGTGGGGGACTTCTCGCCAAACCGAACCGTCCATGGGCTGGAGGGCTCGGAGTTCAGCAGGCAGTCGCCAAGGACGAGCTCGGGGTGGGTTTCAACGAGATACCCAGCGCCCCAGCGCCCGCCCGTCTCTTCGTCAGACACCACCGTCAGCGTGACCTTGCCGGCGAGGTCGGGCGCAAGTTCACGGAGCGCGAGATAGGTGAAGATCATCGCGGTGGTGCCGCATTTCATGTCCACCGTGCCGCGGCCGTGGACACGCCCCTCGGCGAGATCGCCCGAGAGCGGGTCTCGCGTCCAGTGCTCGCGCGGGCCCGGCGGGAAGACGTCGATATGGCCATTGAGGATCAGATGGCGGCCGCCGGGCGCGAAGCTTTCGGAGGCCACGAGGTTCGGCATGGTCGGCTGCGGCGCGATCACCCGAGGCGTGACGCCCTTCGCCGCGAGAAAGGCGCGGATGAACTCCGCCCCCTCCTCGGTGTTTCCCGGCGGGTTGTAGGTGTCGATGCGGGTGAACTCCTGCAGGAAGCGGATCGCCTCCGGCCGGAGCGTTTCGACCAGCGCGAGGATCTCGTCTCGTGAGCGCGTCATATGCGGTTCCTTGCCTCTGATTGGGGCCGGTCAGGGGACCGGGATCGCGGCGATGAGCCGCCGGGTGTAGTCGTGCTGCGGCCGCGTCAGGATCGCTTCAGGCGTCCCCCGCTCGATGAAGGCGCCCTCGAGCATCACTGCGACCTCGTCGCAGAAGCCGCCGATCAACGAGAGGTCATGAGTGATGAAGGCGAGGGCGAGGCCCTCCTCCTCCACCAGCCGGCGGAGGAGCCGGATCACCCCGGCCCGCGCCGACATGTCGAGCATCGAGACCGGCTCGTCCGCAACCAGGGCGCGCGGCCCGAGGACGAGGGCGCGGGCGATGGCGACGCGCTGTCGCTGACCGCCGGAAAGCTCGTGCGGCAGCTTGTCGAGGAAGGCGGCGCCGGGTCTCAGCTCCGCCGCCTCCAGCGCCGCGGCGGCGCGGTCGCGCCGCTCCGCCGACGCGCCGAGGCCATGGATGAGCAGCGGCTCCGCCACGGTTCGACCTACCGCGAAGCGCGGGTTGAGGGAGCCGAACGGGTCCTGGAAGATCATCTGCACGGCCCGGCGGAAGCCTTTCAGCCCGGCGCCGCGCAGCGTGGCGAGATCGGCGCCGGAGAAGAGGATTCGGCCGGCGCTCGGCGTCTCGGCGCGGACCATCATGTTGGCGAGCGTGCTCTTGCCGCTGCCGCTCTGCCCGACGATGCCGAGAACGCGGCCGGGGACGAGATCGAAGGAGACGCCGCGCACCGCATCGACGCGCTTTCCCCGCGCGTGAAAGCGCTTCTCGACGGCGTCGAAGCGGAGGATCGGCTCAGCCGGCATTCGACCAGACCTCCTCGTCTTGCGCCTCGCGCCAGAGCGCGTCCCGCTCGGCGGCCCGATGGCAGAGCACGAGCCGGCCCTCGGCGGCGGCGAGCGGCGGCCGCTCGAAGGCGCATCGGGGCTCGGCGAAGGGGCAGCGCGCCGCGAAGGCGCAGCCCGGCGGCGGCGGGGCGAGCGAAGGCGGCGCGCCCTCGATGGAGACGATGCGGCGCGACGGCTCCCTGATGTCCGGAACGGAACGGCGGAGGCCCATCGAATAGGGATGCGCAGGCCGGGCCAGCACATCGGCGGTGCGCCCGGTTTCGACGATCTGACCGGCGTAGAGCACCGCGATCCGCTCGCAAAGCTCCGAGACGACGGCGATGTCGTGGCTGACGAAGATCAGCGCCATGCCGCGCTCCGCCTTCGCCTCCCGGAGAAGGCCGAGGAGCTGCCGTTGCACCAGCACGTCAAGCCCCGTGGTCGGCTCGTCGGCGACGAGGAGCTTCGGCTTGAAGAGGAGGGAAAGCGCGATGGTCGCCCGCTGCCGCATGCCGCCGGAGAATTCGTGCGGGAAATGGCCGAGCCAGCGCTCTTCGAGGCCGACCCGCGCGAAAAGCTCCGCCGCCCGCCGCTCCAGCGCGCCGGTCCGATGCGCGCGCCAGGTGAGGTCGAACTGATGGGCGAGGTCCCGCACCGGGTCGAGCGCGTTCATCGCCCCCTGGGGCACATAGGCCAGATCCACCCAGCGGCGACGGCGAAGCGCCTCCGTAGGGAGGGCGAGAAGATCCGCCCCGTCGAAGCCGACGCCTCCGCCGGTGATTCGCGCGGCGCGCGGCAGGAGCCGGAGCAACGCCAGCGCCAGAGTCGTCTTGCCGGAGCCTGACTCGCCGACGAGGCCGAGGCTCTCGCCCGGCCCAAGCGCCAGCGAGACATCCCGGAGCGCCTCGGCGTCGCCATAGCTCAGCGAGAGCTGGTCGATCCGCAGGAGGCTCATCGCGCCAGCCTCGGATTGGCGATCAGCTCCCAGTCCCGCGCCATCAGGAAGACCGAGATGACGAAGAGCGTGATGCAGAGGCCCGGCGGAACCGTCCACCACCAGGCGCGGCTGATCGAGCCGGTGACATAGGCGTCGTAGAGCATCGAGCCCCAGGAGACGAGCGAGGGGTCGCCGAAGCCAAGGAAGGAGAGGCTCGCCTCCGAGAGCACGGCGTAGGCGATGCCGATGGCGGTATAGAGCAGCACCATCGGCATCAGGTTCGGCAGGATGTGGACATACATGACCCGAAGGTCGGATGCGCCGGCCACCTGCGCGGCGCGGATATAGGGACGTTCGCGGAGCGAGAGCGCCTGGGATCGGACGACGCGCGCGACCGAGCGCCAAAGGAGGCAGGAGATCGTCAGCACCATGTTCCAAATCGACGGTTCGAGGAGCGCGACGAGGAGGACGGCGAAGGGGAAGAAGGGGATGCCGAAGGCGATGTCGGTCAGGCGCATCAGCAGCGCATCCACCCAGCCGCGGAAATAGCCGGCGAACAGGCCGACATTCGCGCCGATGAAGACGATGATGAGCGCCGAAAGCAGGCCGACGCCTATGGATACACGGGAGCCGGCGATGATCTGGCTGAGGATGTCCCGCCCGTAGTAGTTGGTGCCGAGCGGGAAATCGCCGCCGGGAGGGCGCATCCGCTGCATGCCACCCGAAGCGTCATAGTTGATCGCCAGAGGGTCGAGCGGCGCCAGCGCCGGCGCGGCGAGCGCGATCAGGCAGAAGGCGAGGAAGAGCCCGAGCCCGACGCGCCCCGAAAGCGTGGTGAAGCCGAGAAAGCCGCGCTCAGGCATCGCGGATCCGCGGGTCGAGCAGGGCGTAGAGGAGATCGACGAGGAAGTTCACGACGACGACGATCGCCGCCATCAGCAGGAAAGCCGCTTGCGCCACCGGATAGTCCCGCTGGGTGACGCTCTCCACCATCAGCCGGCCCATGCCGGGCCAAGAGAACACCATCTCGATCAGGATCTGCCCGCCGAAGGCGAAGCTCACCATGATGCCGACATAGGTGACGACCGGCAGCATGGCGTTGCGCCTGGCGATGCGGCGCACCCGGCGGTCCGGCAGGCCGCGCGCCTCGGCATAGGAGATGTAATCCTCGGTCCGCGCCTCGAGCATCGAAGTCCTCATGATCATCAGCGGATCGGCGAGGAAGTAGAGAACGGCCGCCGTCACCGGCAGGACGAGATGGCGGAGAAAGTCGAAGCCCGGCAATTCCTCCCACCAGGTTTCGGGAAAGAAGGCCGGAGTGCGGATGCCGCCGATCGGGAACCAGCCCAGGCTGTAGCTGAACGCCATCAGGAGCACGATGCCGATCCAGAAGGCGGGGAGGGAGCGAAGCACAAGAACGAGAAGCGCGCCGCCGAATTCCGCCGCCCCGCCCCGCCGCCAGCCGAGCCAGGCGCCGAGGAGAACGCCGCCAACGACCGAAATCGCCGTCGCCGGCGCCATCAGGATCAGCGTGTTGACCAAGGCAGGCGCCAGCACCTCCGTCGCCGGCTGGCGGAAGGTGAAGGAAAGGCCGAACTCCCCGGTCAGGAGGTTGCCGAGGTAGCGGAGGTATTGGGCTCCCATCGGGTCGTCGAGCCGCCACTCGGCGCGGAGCCGCGCTACCGCATCAGGCGGAAGCTGCCCGGTGCCGAGGAGCGCCGTCGTCGGATCCCCCGGCAGCAGCCGGAACATCAGCCAGATGATCGTCGCGAGCACCCAGAGGGTGAGACCCGACTGGATCGCCCGCGAGATCAGCGCCCGGCCCCGGGCCTTCGTCGTCACGGTTCAGCCGGCGGGGTAGTGGAGCCGGCCTTCGGCGTCCCAGGTGTAGCCGGCGTCGGCGAGCGCCTGCCGCGCTTTCTCGATGGAGAAATCGGGCATCGGCAGGTTCGGGTTCGACCAGAACTCGTTGGCGCCAGTGATGACCGTATTGGTCGCCGGCACCGCCCCGAGCCCGCTGAACACGACCTCCACCAGCTCCTTTCGGTCCGTCGCGTGCTGGAGCGCCATGCGGAAGGCCGGGTCGCTGATCGGCGCCATGTCCATGTTGAGCCGGATTTCGTGCATGCCGTGGCTCGGCACGGAGACGACCTCGAGGTCGGGGTGCTCGGCCATCCGCTTCGCCTGCTCGCCGTCGATGTTCCAGCCGAGCATGTCGAGCGCGCCGCTCTCCATCATCGCGAGCTGGTTCTCGATGTTCGGCACGAAGAGCCAGATCACCCCGTCCACCGCGGGCGGGAGGAAGAAGTGCTTGTTGGTCTCGAGCTGGAGATACTCGCCCTTCCGCCACTCGATAAACTTGAAGCCGCCATAGCCGACCGGCGCCTCGTTCGGCCAGTCGGCCGGCGAGGCGAGCCCCTCCGGCAGCGCCTGCCAGACATGGCGGGGCGCGACGAAGCAGAAGCCGAGCACGTTCGGCACGAAGGAGGCGGAGGGTTGCTTCAGTTTGAAGCGCACGGTCGCCGGATCGACGATCTCGAGGCTCTCCACCACTTCCGGCACTCGGGCGAACGCGGGGAACTTCCATTCCATGATGAAGTCGAAGGTGAACTTCACGTCCTCCACCGTCACCGGCGCGCCATCGTCGAAGACCATGCCGGGGCGGAGCTTCACATCCACCGTGGTCGGGTCCACGACGCTCCAGCTTTCCGCCGCCCAGGGCTCGACATCGCCGTTCGGGCCGCGGGTGACGAAGGTCGGATAGATCCAGCGCAGCAGCGTGGCGTTGAAGATCTCCGGCGTCGCGAACGGATTTAGCGTGACGATCTCGGTGAAGTTCGCGGTGCGCGCCACCTTGCGGGAGGTGAGCGGTTTCATCTTGTAGTAAGTCCACGGAATGTAGGACATGCCGACACCGGAGGCGAGCGTCGGCACCACCCCTTCCCAGCGGGCCTTGTTGTAGGGCTGGGTCGCATTGCGGAAGGTGAGGACAAGGATCGGGTTGTCCGCGGCCAGCATTTCCTGGCATTTCCAGACCAGTTCGCGGCGCGTCTCCGGGTCCATCTCGGCGCGCTGGGCGTCGTTGACGGCGTCGTAGTCGGCGTTGTCGTAGTTGCCGTAGTTTAACCCGCCCTTGATCTTGCGGCGGGAGTTGAAGAACTCCGTGAGGAAGTAGTCCGGGTCGATCCGGTCCGGCGCGCCGCCCCAGGAGACGCCAACGGCGTGCGGCGTGTTGTGCTCGCCGATCACCTCGGCCATCAGCGTCTGCGCCGTTCCCTGCTTCAGGTCCACCTCGACGCCGAGTTGGCTCCAGGTGTTCGCGATCAGCCGGCTGATCTCGATGTAATCCGGCCAGTTCGGCGCGAAGAAGGTGATTGGCGGCACAGGCCCGTTCGGCGCGGCCTGCTGCGCGGCGGCGCGCGTGAGCGCGCCTTCGAGCGCCAGAAGGGTGGAAGCGGGAACGGCCGCGCCGCCCATTCCGGCGGTCAGCGCATGGAGGAAGCTGCGTCGCGAATAGGTCATGATTGCGTCCCTGTCTTCGGAGCCGTTGCTATTGGTTCGGTTGCGTCCCGCCGCCGGCGTCATGCCGCGACCTCCAGTTCCGCCGTCCCGGCGGCGAGCGCCGGGTCCAACGGACGGCAGATCATCAGGATCGCCAGGAGATTGATGCGGATCATGTCGAAATAGTCGGCGATCTCGACCCGCTCGTCCGGCATGGTGTTGAACTTGCCGCCCGGGCCGCAGACCACGCCGTCCATGCCGCCGCCATGCGAAAGGTGGCTCGCATCGGTGCCGTAGAAGCAATAGGGCGGGATCGCACCCTGCCGCTGGTGGGCGCCGCGAACGCGCCGGTAAGCGGCCGCGACAGCCCGCGCCGCTGGCCCGTTCCGGTTCGCCTCGAAGGGACGCATCGTGCCGGTTCCACGCCCCGCGCGGTGGTTCAGCGTGAACTCCGCCTTCAGTCCCGGATGCTCCGCCTCCAACTCATCGAGCAAGGCGCGCATATCGGCTGCGACGCCATCCTCGTTCTGGCTCGGCGCATAGCGGCAGGTGCCGGTGAGCCGCGCGAAATCGGCGACCTGGGGCGGGCGCCAGTCCTGGAAGTTTCGGCCGAGCGCGGCGCGCAGCGTGCCGACATGGGCGCGGTTGACCGATAGGTGCTCGTCCGAGGCGGCGCCGGAGAAGGCGAGGCCGGCGATCCGGTCCGCCAGCCGCCCGGCGACGCGAAGCGCGTCCACCGCCTCCTCCCGCTTCGAGACGTGGCGGGTCTTGCCGGTCAGCTCGATCGTGTAGTCGAAGGCGCCGGCGTGGAGGGTCAGGCCGTTGAGGTCGGTCGGCTCCGCATTGATGAAGCAGTCGGCGCGCAGGCCGGCGTCCACCATCGCCTTCGTCCCGATTCCGCCCTGCAACTCGCCTACCACGAAGCTGAGGACAAGGTCGCCCCGGAGCCGCACGCCGGCGTCGATCAGCGTCTTCGCCGCCCAGAAATAGGCGGCGTCCCCCGCCTTCATGTTGGATACGCCGAGCCCGTAGAGGCAGCCATCGGCGACGACGCCGCCCCAGGGGTCCACGGTCCAGCCCTCTGTGACCGG